>JALZHR010000216.1 GCA_030860665.1 Acidobacteriota bacterium | reverse complement strand
GGTGATGACGACGACCACAAAACCGCTTTCCTTCAAAAGCCCGACCGCTTCATCCGTAAAGGAAAAAAACCGCAAATCTTCCACTCGCGAAAGAAAATTTACTTCTTCGATAAGCGTCCCGTCACGGTCGATGAAAACGGCTTTTTGTTTCATAGGTTTTTAATACAGGAAAATTTTGAACCGCAGAGACGCTGAGGCGCTGAGATTTTAAGAAAAATCAGACAGGATTTCTGCTGATGAGGCAGATAAGAAAACAATATTATTCTATATCTCCTTTTTCCGTCTTTCTCTCTACGTCTCCGCGTCTCTGCGGTTTAATAATCTTTCGGCAATCTCGAAAACTTCGCCGGGCGAAATCCGCGTCATACAGCGATGGTCAATCGGACAGTCTCTGAGCATACAGGGCGAGCATTCGACCGGCTTGCGGATGATTTCCGAGCCGACGGGACGCGTCGTTCTGTCGTTTGTCGGACCGAAAATGACGAGCGTTTTCGTCCCCGCTGCAGGAGCGACGTGCGCCAAGCCCATATCGTTGGCGACAAGCAAATCCACCTCGGACAAAACCGCGACCGCCTGTGACAAATTCGTTTTTCCGGTCAAAACAATCGGTTTTAATTTTGCCTTCTTCACAACTTCCTCGGAAACTCCGATTTCGTCTTTCGCGCCGACTAAAACGACGTTCGCGTTTAATTCCGCCTGCAAGCGGTCGTTCAACCGCGCGTAACTATCGGCGTGCCAGCGTTTCGCTCGCGAGTTGGTCGAGCCGACGCCGAGCGCGACGGTTTTTTTCGATAAATCGACGCCGTGACTTTCCAGAATCGCGCGCGCTTCCGCTCTTCTTTCCCCGGATACTTTCAATTCCGAAAGCGGCTCGTTTTCCCAGACTTTCGTGTCGCCCGAAAGCGTTTTTTCGATTTCGGCGACCAGGTTCAAATAATAATGAATTTCGTGACGCGCGTTTTTCCAAGCGGGAACGGCGAAGGATTCGGTCAGCAGAAAAGAGCGTTTTTCGGTCGCGTAACCGAAACGCCGCGATGCTTTGCCGAGCTTTGCCGCGAGCGCCGATTCAAACGAATTCGTGAGTAAAACGGCGGCATCGAATTTTTTTTCACGCCATATTTTCGCCTGCCTGAAAACAGTCTGAAACGAATTGTTCGCCCTATCGAACGGCAGAATCTCGTCGATAAAATCGGCGTCGGCGAAAATTCCTTCAGCCCATCCGCGCGTTGCCAGCGTGATATGCGCGCCCGCGAAAATCCGCCGCAGCTCGCGCAACGCGGGAATCGTCATCACCGCATCGCCAATCCAGTTTGTTCCGCGCACGACTATTTTCATTTATCATTTAACATTTATCATTGAACATCGAGAGGAAACAATTTGATAAATGATAAATGTTAAATGAACAATGTCTTTAATCCCTCGTCCAGGCTGATTTTCGGACTCCAATCCAGTTCCTGTTCCGCTCTGGTCAAATCCGTCACGTAATTCATCGGAACGGGCGCGGGCGCCGGGTTTTCCTCGTCGATTAACGCCTGGTAGCCGGAAACCGCTTCCATTTTGCCGACCAGTTCGCGCAGTGTCAGCGTGTTCCGGAAACCGCCGCCGAGATTGTAGAGACCGTGATTGATGACCGAATCGATAAACGCGCGGCACGCGGCGGAAAAATCGTCGACGTGCAGGATGTCGCGCCGCGGCGTGCCGTTGGCGGGCAGGCGCAGGCGCTCGCCCTTATTAATCATATCGGCGTAATGCGTGACGAAATTCGGCGCGTTGCCTTCGGACGGCGGCGCGTAGACGGTCGAAAGGCGAAAGATGCACGAGCGAAAGCCGCGCGCGTGGGCGTAGAAATCGACGTAATGCTCGGCAATCAGCTTCGACCATTCGAGCGCCGATTGCCCCGCGTAAAGCGTCGGGCAGTTTTCCGGCACGAGCTGGAAGCTGTCGGCGAATCTTCCGTATACGTCCTTGGTCGAGGCGAAAATAAAAACCGAGCCGGGCGACATCGAGCGCAGAAGATTGATTGTGCCTTCGACGTTGGTGAGAAAAACTTCCTCGGCGGCTTCGGGCGATTTGTCGAGATGCGCGGCGAGATGAATGACCGCGTCGTAATCCTGCACGATTTGCGCGTCCTGCAAATTCAGCACATCCAGATTCGAGCGGCGCGAAAAATCGTCCGCCGCGAAAAATCGGCGAACGTGCGTTCCGAGAAAACCGCTGCCGCCGGTGACGAGAATCTTCATATTCTGGATTTTAACGCAAAGACGCGAAGAGACAAGAACGCAAAGAAAGAAAGTTCCAGCCGCGGATTTTCGCGGATGACGCGGATTTATTTTTTGATTTATTCCATACCATTATGTATTTATCCGTTGCTTCATCTCTTTTTCTTATCCGCGCTACCCGCGCAAATCCGCGGCTGATTTTTTCTTGTTCAGCGTTTTTGAATCGAATCTACTTATTCGCTTCAATCAGCTTCGCAACCGATTCGGCGCGTCCGATGACGATTAACAAATCGCCTTGCTCGATGCGGTCTTCGCCGGACGGCTGGAAAATCATCTCGCCGGATTTGCGGCGGATGGCGACGATAACCAGGTTCAGCTCGGCGCGGATGTTCGTTTCCTTCAGGCATTTGCCGACGTAAACCGAGCCGGTGTGAATCGCCACTTCTTCAAAGACCAAATCCAGCGTCTCGGCGACAATCGAATCCATAAAATCGGCGATGGTCGGTTTTAAAAGAGCGCGCGCCATCGACTGGCTGCCGATAATCGTCGGCGCGACGACGCGGTTCGCCCCGGCGCGAATCAGTTTCGGCTCGGCTTCTTCCTCGACCGCGCGGGCGACGATGTGCATCTGACCGTTCAGCCCGCGCGCCGTCAGCACGACGTAAACGTTCGCCGCGTCGTCGGCGAGACACGTCGCCAAGCCTTTCGCGCGGTGAACTCCGGCGCGCCTGAGCGTGTCTTCGAGCGTCGCGTCGCCGACGATGACGTATTCGCCGCTGTCGGCGACCGGCGAGGCTTTGCGCTCCTCGCGCTCGATGACGACGAACGGGATTTTCTGCTTTTGCAGCGAGCGGATAATGCGCTTGCCGACGCGACCCGCGCCGCAGACGATGTAGTGA
>JALZHR010000242.1 GCA_030860665.1 Acidobacteriota bacterium | reverse complement strand
TCTTTGGTCTTCGATTTCCTGACTACTGCTCAACCTTGAGCGTAATTCTTTAACGAAGACCGAAAGCCAAAGACCGAAGACCAAATCGAAAATGAGTAAACGTCTTCCAAATCTTGCGCCGCCGTTTGCGAAAATCCGCAACAGGCTCGCGAACTACGTCAGGCGCCCGCTCCAATCCTTAACCAAAAGACAAATCCTTTTGATTGCAACTGTTGTATTCATTCTGCTTACGACCGTTCTGATTCAAAATCCGCTGTGGCGCACGCAAGCCGGTGAGCAATACAAGGAAGGCGATATTTTGCGCGAAAGCATAATTTCGCCCGCCGACATTTCCGTAACGGACGTCGAGGAGACCGAAAAAAATCGGCAGACGGCGCGAGAAAGCGTTTTTCCGATTTTCACGCTCGAATCGAACCGCGCCGAAAGCGCCGCCCAGAATTTTCGCTGGGCGTGGGAAAGCCTGCAGCGTCACGGCGATAATTCCAACGCCAACGCGCGTTCGGAAAATTCCTCGAACGCCCGCGCCAATGTCAGGGAAGACGCCAAAGCCGAAACGCATTGGACGGGCGCGGGCGGCGCTGACGTCGGCAACGTTTTCGCCGCGCGTCGTTTCGGCGCAAACGAGCTTGACGCCGTCAACAGGGCTTTGCGCGAAAGCGCCGACGGTCGCATTTACAACGATTCCGACCAGCAGTATCTCGCCGAAAACGTTACGCTGATTGACCGCCAGAAACCGAGCAGCCAGATAACCGAGCGCTCGCCCGAAACCGCCTGGACGGCGGTTTCGGCGGCGCGCGAAAAACTGCGCAGCCGCCTGGCGGAAATCCGCAGCCTTTCGCCGAAGGAAGTCGAGGCGTTCTACATCGCGCTGGAGCCGTATATTCAGCCGAGCGTCGTCTACGACAGCGACGCGACCAATAAAGCGCGCGAAGCCGCCGCGCAGAGCATTCCGCCCGTGGCGATTGCGCTCAAGCGCCAGCAAAGAATCGCGGGCGAAGGCGATATTGTGACGCCGGACGTTCTGGCGAAAATCAACGCCATTCGCAGCTACACGGATTCGACCAGAAAATGGAATCGCTTTTTCGGCTTGCTGTTTCTGATTGCCGCGCTTTACTGGGTCGCGTGGCGATTCATCGAACATCGCGGAACGGTGGCGCGCCTGACGCTCTCGCCGGAGAGAACCTACGGGTTGTTCGGCTTCGTCGCCGTCATCCAGACGCTTCTGATGGCAATCTGTTTCAGGTTGTCAGAATTTACCGCCTTGCAGAACATCAAAGCGCCGTTTAACGACGCGACGCTCTGGTCGTTTGCCATTCCCTTCGCTTTCGCCAGCCTGCTGACGACTCTTTTGGTCGATAGACGCGTCGCGCTGTTTTCGGGAATTTTTTCGGCGCTGCTGGCGGGCTTGCTCGCGCCGAAACCGTTTGAATTCGTTTTGTATGCGGCGATTTCTTCGGCGGTCGCCGTCTACGGCATCGGGCGCTATCGCTCGCGCTCGTCCGTGACGACTGCCGGATTACTGGTCGGCGGCGCGAATGCGCTGGTCGCCGTCGCGCTGATTGGCTATACGCAGCAGCCTTTTATTTTTAATTCGGTCACGCTCGCCATCGCCTGCGGGCTTCTGGGCGGCGTCATCACGGCGGCGGTGACGGCGGTTTTTCTGCCCGTTTGCGAATCCATTTTCGGCATCCTGACGGACGTTAAGCTGCTCGAGCTTTCCAACGCGGATTTGCCCGTTCTCGGACAGCTCGCCCTGCGCGCGCCCGGCACGAATCAGCACTCGCACGCCGTCGGGCAGCTCGCCGAAGAAGCCTGCCGCGCGGTCGGCGCAAATGCGCTTTTAGCTCGCATAGGCGCGCTCTACCACGACATCGGGAAAACCGCCGCGCCCGAGCATTTCGTCGAAAACCAGCTCGGTAAAAACCCGCACGACCGGCTGAAACCGGCGCAAAGCGCGAAAATCATCATCGCGCACGTCACCTACGGCATCAAGCTCGGCAAGGAAATCGGCTTGCCGCAGCGTATCATCGACTTTATCCCGCAGCATCACGGCACGCGCACGCTGCATTATTTCCTGAGAAAAGCGCAGGCGCAGGCGGGCGAAAATCAGGAAGTCGAAGAATCGGACTTCCGCTATCCGGGACCGAAGCCGCAGTTTAAGGAAGCCGCGATTATGATGATAGCCGACTCGTGCGAAGCCGCCGCCCGCTCGCTTTCGCACCCGACGCCGGAAAACATCCGCTACATCATCACCAAAATCATCGACGCCATTTTAAGCGACGACCAGCTTGACGAATGCGATTTGACCCTGCGCGAGCTGACTTTGATACGCGAATCGATGATAAAATCGCTCGTCGCCATCTATCATTCCCGCATCGATTATCCCGGCTACACGCCGCCCGCTTCATTCGCCAAACTCATCGTTCCGGCGGACGAAGACTCCGAAGAACGCGGCTTGAAATACTCGAATCCCTCGGAAATTCCCGTCAGCCGCGGCGGCGAGGTCGAGGACGAAGCCGTTGACCGCTCAATTCAACCCGATAGTAAAGCCGAAGCCCAAACGGTGAAATAACTTCGACAAATCGATTGGCTTTTTACTCCAAGCCGGTGCCGGCGAAAATAACATAAAGTTTCCATAAGACTAGATTTTTATTGACTCTAATGCTGAAAAAGTGTATATAAAATCCCGGTTTAATTAAGCTGAAATTCAATCCGCTTCCACGGTACAATCGCACTGAGTGTCGGTTGTATTTTCAAACTTATGTCTAAAGCTAAATTTCACTCGTTGCATTTGTTTTTCTTTGCCGGTTTTATGCTGCTGCTTTTGGTGGTTCCGGGGCTGGCGACGACTTTTACCGTTAATTCCACGCTCGACAATGAAGCGGACGGTTGTTCGGCGGGCGTTTGCACTTTGCGCGAGGCGATTTCGGACGCGCAAGCTAATCCGGGCGCGGACGTAATAGACATCGCTGTAACAGGCACGGTGACTTTGCAGAGCACTCTGCCGACCATTACGCAGAGCTTAACGATCAACGGACCCGGCGCAAACGTTCTGGCAGTCTCGGGCAACAACGCAAACCGCGTCTTCCGAATCGCGGCAGGCGGAAATGTCTCGATCAGCGGCTTGAAGATTACCGGCGGAAGAGTCACGATAGCCGATGCCGTCGGCGCTCCATACCAGCCGGGCGGGGCGGGACTTTTGGTTGAAAACGGCGCGACTGTTACTCTGTCAAATGTGATTGTCAATGCCAATTCTTCAATCGAAGCTAATGAGTCGTATTTAGGAGTGCCGGGCGGCGGCATTTACAACGCCGGAACGTTAACCATCAATTCTTCAACCGTTAGCAACAACACCGCACTAGGCGGAAACCTCAATTACCATCCTTTTGCTCCGCCCGGAGGTGATGCTCGCGGCGCCGGTATTTTCAATTCAGGCACTCTCGACATAATCAATTCCACCGTGAACGGCAACGTCGCGCAGGGCGGAAAGGGCGCGCATAATCCCGCGTTGACGCCCGGCTACCCGAGCGCCGGCGGAAACGGCGGTAATGGTCAGGGAGGCGGAATATTTAATGAGGGCGCGCTGACGTTGAGCAATTCTACAGTGAGCGGTAACGAGGGTTATGGCGGCATTGGCGGAGACGGCGCTGACTGCGCCATCTTCACCGCAAACAATGGCGGCGCCGGCGGCGGCGGCGGAAACGGCATCGGCGGAATATTTAATCAAGGCTCGTTTACCTTGAGCAATTCTACAGTGAGCAGTAATTCAGGTTTCGGCAGAGTGGGCGGATTTGGCGGCTGCAGTGACAATGGTGTTGGGGGAAAGGGCGGAAATGGCGGAAACGGTGTCGGTGGTATTTTGTCGTCAGGTTCCACGTTCGATTCGACCAGTTCGACCATAGCTTTTAATTCGGCAACAGCAGGACAAGGCGGAATTGGCGGAATTGGCACACCGAACGGAGCGACCGGCTTGCCCGGCAGTGCAGTCGGCGGAATTGATCTTGCGACCGCCGCGTTCCGCTCAAGTATTGTCGCGGGAAATACGGGCGTGACAATCGCCGACCTTCGCGGCGCGGTTACGTCGCAGGGCTACAATCTGATCGGAAAGGTTGACGGAGCGACCGGCTTTACGCAGCCAACCGAGCTAACCGGCACAAATGCTTCGCCGCTTAACCCGCAACTCGATCCGCTCGGCGACTACGGCGGCGCAACTTTTACGCACCGCTTGAAATCGAATTCTCCGGCGATTGACAAAGGCAAAAATTTCGCTCAGGACTCAAACGGCACACCCATCCTTGCAGACCAGCGCGGCTT
>JALZHR010000203.1 GCA_030860665.1 Acidobacteriota bacterium | reverse complement strand
AGATAAGAGACGTCTTTATATTCGTCAAGCAGAATTTTAATCGAGCTTTCGTCGTGAATCGTAATATACATATATCCGCCCTTTCGCAGAATCCGGCGCAATTCCAGAAACCAGGCGTCGGCTAAATCGCTGATATGAGTAAAAACCGAGCCGCAATAAACCAAATCAAAATAATTGTCCTCGAAAGGCAGGTGCGGAGCGCTGGTCGTCGTGGCAAATTGAATCCGGGGACTTAGATTATTCTGACACCAGGAGATGTTTCTGGACATTATGTCGACTCCCCAGATTTCCGATTTGTTTTGATGATACGGGTAGAAACGCAGCATTCGAGCGGCGGCGCAGCCTAATTCCAAAACTTTCGAGAGCGTTTGCGAATTTTCTCCGGCTTGTGCCAGAACTTCAAGCATTTTCTCCACATCTTTGCGCCCCGAATCCAGATATTCTTCCTCCGTTTTGCCGTAGCCTTCGCGCAATTCGGGCGGCGGCACAGGCAAATCCGCCGCCGCCGAACTCCGGCTATCGACGGGATTCGGCTTTTCCAGAATGAAATATTCCTTATCTTCCTGCAAGGGAAAGACTTTGCCGGTTACGTAAGGGTTTTGAATTATCCGGTCAGGCTTTATAAACGGACGGATAGCTCTATGAATTACTTGTAAAAGCGATGATTTCAGAATTTGCCTCATATTTTATAGTCTCTAATAAAAACGACGCTTAAAATTCGTTGGAATAATTTGCGGAAACTGCTCGACTTTAATTTTTTTTCTAATTTTGTTTCGCTCTGAGCACAGTAAACGAGCTTAAAATCGCACCTTTCAGCAAAGAGGCAAATATTCGCGGGCGCAGCACAACTCCGGGTGAAACTCGAAAAGCGTCTTTCAGCGCCCGAAACGCAATTTTGCGTTGTCCTTTGGCAAGCGCGTCGTAACAATCAATCATAAGCCAGCTGGCTTCCCGTTCCGGTAAATTCCGTATTTGCTTTTCTATTATTTCCCGATACGTTTCATTTAGCAAACGATTATCGACGTGCCGGAGCAGCTTACGGTAAAAGTCGCGAATATGATTTATCTGTACGGGGCGCGGCGTCCCGACGCTGGTGTTGTAGTCGTGGACGCGATAGCCGACGAGCGATTCGGGAATGAAACCGCCTTTGGAAATTGCAAAAAGCCGCACCCAGAAATCCCAATCGCTGTAAATCAAATCCGGGTCGTGGTCGCCGACGCGCGCAATCACCTCGCGCCGCGCCAAGATCGCCATCCCGGGAATGAAATTTTCCAGAATCATCGATTTCAAAGGGTCTTCGTCGGCGGTAATGTCTCTGCCGAATCTGCCGATAATGCGCTTTCCGTCAAAATCCGTGTAATCGACGTAGCAGTAAACAAAACCGAGTTCGGGATTCTTTTCCAGAAAAGCGACCTGTTTTTCGATTTTTTCGGGATATAGGGTATCGTCGGACGGCAAGCCATTCCAGTATTTTCCCTTTGAATGGGCGAAAGCCGCGTTGACCGTGCGCGAGATGCCCAGATTCGCGCCGCCTTCGTGCGTGTAAACTTTTATTCTGCCGGGAAATCTTTTTTCGTAATCTCTGGCAATCGCGAGGCTTTCGTCTTTCGAGCCGTCGTCGAGCACGATAATCTCGATGTTCGGATAAGTCTGCGCCAGCGCGCTGTCGAGCGTCGCGGGCAGATATTGCGCGTGATTGTAAGAGGGAACGCAGATGCTAACCAGCGGTGCGGTGCTCATAAAATTGCTTCGAGGATTCGAGATTATCGAATTCCTTCAACGTTTCTATCGTAAAATCCTGCTCCGATTCGGTCAAATGCGGGCTGATAGGAATGCTCAAAACCGTGTCCGCCAACCTCTCGGTAACCGGAAAATCCGGCTTTTCCGCAAAATCCTGACCGTAAGCCTCGGACAAATGCGGCGGCACGGGGTAGTGAATCAGCGTTTCGACGCCGCGCTCTTTCAGAAAATTTTGCAGCGCGTCGCGCTCGGCGCATTGAATGACGAACAGGTGCCAGACGGATTCGGCTTCTTCCTGCAAAACGGGCAGAACGATTTTCGAGCAGCCGGACAAAGCCTCGATATATTTTCGCGCAATCTTCTGCCGCCGCGCGTTCCATTCGTCCAGATGTTTCAATTTTACGGACAAAAAAGCGGCTTGCAGCGGGTCGAGGCGCGAATTAAAACCTTTCACCTCATTGTGATATTTCACGCGCGAGCCGTAATTTCTCAATAGCTTAACGGCGTCCGCCAGCTCGTCGTCGTTTGTCACGACAGCACCGGCGTCGCCGAACGCGCCGAGATTTTTGCCCGGATAAAAGCTGAACCCGGCGGCGTCCGAGAGCGAGCCGGTCAGGCGATTTTTATAACGCGCGCCCTGCGCCTGCGCCGCGTCTTCGACGACTTTCAGATTGTGCTTTTGCGCGATTTCGTTTATCGAGTCCATTTCGGCGGGCTGACCGTAAAGATGCACGGGCATAATCGCTCGCGTTCGCGGCGTGATTGCGGCTTCGATTCGCTGCGGGTCGAGATTGTAGGTTTCGCCGTCCGGCTCGACCGCGACGGGCGTCGCTCCGGCGTAGGAAACGGCGAGCCACGTGGCGATATACGTATTTGCCGGAACGATGACTTCGTCGCCCTCGCCGATGCCGTAACCGCGCAGGATAAGATGCAACGCGTCCAAGCCGTTGGCGACTCCGATGCAGTGCCGCGCGCCGCAATACGCGGCAAACTCGCTTTCAAACGCCTCGACTTCCGCGCCGAGAATATACCAGCCCGAATCCATCACGCGAGCGTAAGACGCGTCCAATTCGTCCTTGATTTCCGCGTAGACGGCTTTTAAATCCAGAAAGGGAACTTTCATTGCTGTTGTTGTTTTTCCTCGCGCGTCGCCCGCGTCGCCCGCAGGAAATCGGGGTAATGACGAAAATAATCGTTTTCGTCGTAGAAATCCGACGCCAGAACCATACAGACCGAGCCGCCGGAAAAATTGTCAATGTCGCGCCAAATCATCGGGCAGACGTAAAGCCCCTGATAAGAGCGGTTCAGGTGAAAACGCTTTTTCTGAAAGCCGTCGTCCAGCACGATGTCGAAGCTGCCCGACATCGCGATGACGAGCTGTTCCAGTTTTTTATGCCCGTGACCGGCTCGCTCGGCTCCGCCCGGCACGTCGTATAGATAATAAACACGCTTGATTTCAAACGGGATATGCCGGTTGCACTCGATAAAAGTCAGATTCCCGCGCGGGTCGGTGATAACCGGCAAATCAATCAATCGACATTGTTCAATCAGGGATTCCATAGCTCAATCACCAATTCTTCAGCAAAATTTTCACCGCGCAGGCGCGGAGACGCAGAGGAAAATCTTAAAAGGATATTCAGGATAATCTTTTTCTTATCCGCCTCATCCGCGAAAATTCCGTGTTAAGTAAGCGCGATTTCATAAGTATCATACACGGTCGCGCGACCGCCCCAGCTTTCCTTGTATTCGACCAGCCCGACGTTTAAATATCGCCCTTGCCGTTCGGTCGAGATGCCGAAATCGAAATAGCGTTTTTCGCTGTAGCGAGCGGTAATCAATTCGTGCAAAATCGCGTCGAGCGCGAATAACTGCTTGCCTTCCGCGTTTGCCGCCATATATTGCGCGTGCGCGACCGTCAGGCTGGCGTAAACGATTGCGCCCGCCAGCATTTCGCCGTCGAGAAACGCGCCGAAAAGTTTTATATTGTTTGGGAAGCGGCTTGCCAGAAGACGCATCTCCGCCGCCGCGTGAACCGGAACGACGTTGTATTTCGCCGCCAGAACTTCGGCTTCGAGCCGCATAAACGTTTCAAAATCATCGCTTTCGCGTACTTCGACGTTGTTTTTGCGGCTTTGATTAATCGTCCACTTGCGCCCTTTGCTGACCGGTAATCTTTCCTTTAAATTAATCGTCGTCGAAGCCTCGCGCTTAATCAACTGCGCGTTGTGGCGAAACAGCGCATACAAATCCTCTTCCGCCGCTTGCGCGTGATAAATGTGCGGAACGGCTTTGTAAACGATGCGCGTCGCGCCCGCGCTCCGGGCAAATTCGATTAATCTTTCAAAGATTTCGAGCATCGTCGGCGTTTTCATCCGCTGGTTTGAAACGACGCCGCCGAAGGTCAACCCGCCGTGCGAGACGAGCGCGTCGTCCTTTAAATTGGCGGGCATCACGGCGATTAATTTATTAGCGCCGTCGCGAAACAAGAGCGAGCAATCGGTGAAGCGGTCGGCGTGATAATCCATATAATTGCGGTCGAACAGAAACGTGCCGTTTTTCGAGTTTTTGACGAACTCGTTCCACTCGGCGCTTTGCCCGCCCGAATACCGCTCAACGCGAATCGCCGCTTTTTCCGTCGTCGCCGTTTCAATTGCCGTCGTTGTTTCTACCATTGCTCCAGAATCGCGTAGCCGAAGCCGGTTTCGCCTAAGTTATTGCCGTTATAGAACATATAATAACGGTCTTGGTATTGAATCACGCTCGCGTAGGAAATCGACTCCGAATCCCAGCCCGAATCCGACACGTCGATGCCGACTTCTTCGTCCTTCCGCGTCCAGTTTAAACAATCGTCCGATTCGGCGTATCCGATGCGATACGCTTTTTTCGAGTAAGTGCGCGACGAGAAAAACATACGGTATTTGCCCTCGGCATAAATTATAAAAGGCTTGCCGAGCGCGTGCTCGTCCGCGTCCTTGAAATCAATCGCGACCGAGCCTTCGTCGCCCCAGTTTACGCCGTCCGCCGATTCCAGATATTTTATATTATAAACCGGCAGATATTTATCGCCCGACATCGTCCAGTCGCTGCCGCCGACATACCACATCTGGAATTTCTCGCCGTCGTGACGGACGTGCGCCGACGTGCGGTTGAGCATTTCGGCGTCGCTCCGGTCGATGACCGGAACTTTCAGACGCCGCTCGAAAGTCTCGCCGCCGTCGCGGCTGACAGCCAAGCCCTGAAACTGGTAGTAACGAACCTTATATCCGAGCTGGTAGCCGACGTAATACATCCAGATTTCGTCGCCGACTTTTAAAACGCTGGTTGGCAGCAAGCCGTTTTCGTCAAACGCGCCGGGCTGACCGATGTCCAGGACCGGATTCGGCGAAACTTTCAGAATCTTTTTCGGGTCGCCCGGCGAGACGTCTACGTATGCGGCGCGCCCGACCATATTTTCGTCGCAAAAGGCGAGATAAATCCTCAATCGGTCGTCCGAGATAAAATACGGAACGGGCGGAAAAGCGTATTTTTTCGCCCACGACAGGCTGCCGTCCGGCGCGTAAATCAAGCCCTGTTTATTCCACTTCATTGACTCGCGCCTTCTCCCGCAGCAGTTTCGGTTTCTTCTTTGACTTTCATCACGGCAAAGCTGTTTTTCGTCTCGTCGATTTTGCCCGGATTGCCTTTGTAAATTCCGCGCGGCTCGGTGTGTTTATGAATGACCGCGCCCATCGCGATGATGTTGTCGGGCGCGATTTTGACATCATTGGCGACCGAGCTGTTGACGCCCATAAACGAATTCGCGCCGACCTCGCAATAGCCCGAGACGACGACGTGCGACGAGATGAAAACGTTGTCCTGAATGACCGTTTGATGCCCGATGTGATTGCCGCTCCACAAAACGACGTTGTTGCCGATTTTGACCTGATACTGGACGACGTTGTTTTCAAAAATAAAACAGTTTTCGCCGATTTCGACGTTGTGCCAGACAAATGCGCTGCTGCTGACGTAAGACGCGCAGGTGTAGCCTTTGGCTTTTAAAGTTTTAAAAATTCTGGCGCGCACGCGGTTCAACTGCGTGTAGGAAATCGCCGCGAAAGCCAGATGCTGTTCCGGGCTGAAATGCTTTTCGATTTCCTCGAAGGCGACGACCGGCAAGCCGAAAAACTCGTCGCGGTCTTTGAAAGCCGATTCGACGGCGAAACCGACGATTTCGTGCGGCGAATCGTATTTAAAATATTCGTAAGCCAATTCGGCTGTCTCGCCGATGCCGACGATGACCAGTTTTCTTCCTTCCTCGTCTCTTTTGTATTGTCCCGACAAAATAATTACCTCGCTATATAAACAATTGAAAAAACTTTCACCGCAGAGACGCGGAGATTTAAAAAGATATTTTAATTCAAAGTAAACCCGATTTAATTTCTCCGCGTCTGCGGCGTCTCTGCGGTTCAATCCTTCCTTAAAGCGCCGACGTGCGCCAGTCGCAAATCGGGTGAATCACGCCCGGAAACTGGCTGAAATTGCTGTCGCGCGTCCGCAGGTTGTCTTCGACGTCGAAGACTAAAGTTTCTTCCATTTTCAGAAGCGGCACGCGCTGGTTCTGCCCGAACATTATGCTCAGGATATATTTTTTCGAGTTCAGAACGTTGCCGGGAAAAATGCCCGTCGTGCGATAAAAGCCTTTTTTCATCTCCTCGCCGTTCATACAAACCGTTCCGATATGCGCGACGTGAATGCCTTGATTGTCGGTCAAATCCCACGTCACGTCAATTTTCGCGCCGTCCGTATTGTTGTAAAACTCGGTTTCGATAACGACGCTGTCGCTCGTCAAAATCGGCTCTTCGGGCAGCTTGTTTTCGGCATAGACGGCGACGCGGCGCACTTTTATTTTGTCGTTGCCCGGCATCTCGCTTTCCGTCCACGTGCGCTGCGAAGCCATCTCGACGCCGTTTTGCAGGTAATGATTGATGACCGAATTCGCGTCGGCGTCGAAAGTCAGCTCGCCTTTCTGCATATAAAGCGCGCGCTGGCACAAATTTTTGACCGCAATCATATTGTGCGAGACGAACAAAACCGTCCTGCCTTCCTTGTCGGAAACCGACTTCATTTTGCCCAGACATTTTTTCTGAAACTCGGCGTCGCCGACCGCCAGAACTTCATCGACAATCAGAACTTCCGGCTCTAAATTGGCGGCGACGGCGAAGGCGAGACGCGTGTACATTCCGCTGGAATAAAATTTAACGGGCGTGTCGATAAATTTTTCAATCTCGGCGAAATCGACGATTTCGTCAAACTTTTTCGCGATTTCCTCGCGCCTCATTCCGAGGATTGCGCCGTTTAAAAAAATGTTTTCGCGTCCCGTCAATTCGGGATGAAAGCCCGTGCCGACTTCCAGCAGGCTGCCGATGCGTCCGTAAAGCTCGATTTTGCCGCTGGTCGGCTCGGTGATGCGCGAGAGGACTTTCAAAAGCGTGGATTTGCCCGCGCCGTTGCGCCCGATGACGCCGACGACTTCGCCCGGCATCACCTCGAAATTAACGTCTTTCAGCGCCCAAAGCGTTTCGCCCTCGCTCGATTTTCCGCCGCGCCTGACCCAGTTGAGCGGCGCTTTCGCCGTCTCGACGAGCGATTCGCGCAAAGTGGAATACGGCGTCTGCGCGCCGCCGAGCGTGTAGCGTTTGCTTAAATTTTCGACTCGAATAATCGGCTTCATCTTTACTGCTTACTTCTTAAATCACGTCGGCGAAGCTGCGCTCCATTTTGCGGAAAATATACGCCGAGAAAAACAGAATCGCCGCAGTCATCACGACCGAAACGGCGAGGCTCGCCCAATCGAAGGGTTTACCGAAAAGCGCCGCGCGGTAACCGTCAATCAAACCCGAAAGCGGGTTGAGCATCATCAGCCAGCGCCATTTTTCGGGAATAATACTGAGCGGGTAAATAATCGGCGAGGCGAACATTCCGAGCTGAATCAGAAACGGCAGCGCGTAGCGAATGTCGCGATATTTGACGTTCAAAGCCGACAGAAACATCCCGACGCCGACGGCGAGCAGCGTTATTATAACGGTCAGAACCGGCAGCATCAGCATATTCGGCGAAAACGCCATACCGTAATAAATCATCAGCAAAATCATCAGCCCGAAGGCGACGACCAAATCCAGCAGACCGGCGGCGACGGCGGCAAACGGAATCACCATTCGCGGAAAATAAACTTTGGTTATTAAATTGGAGCTGCCGACCAGGCTGTTTCCGCTGTTCGTCACGGCGTTGGAAAAAAACGTCCACGGCAGCAGCCCGGCGAAAGCGAAAAGCGGATACGGCACGCCGTCCGAAGGCATATTCGCCAGCCGCCCGAACAGGAGCGTGAAAATTATCATCGTGAAAAGCGGCTGGATAATCGCCCACGCGACGCCTAAGAAAGTCTGCTTGTAGCGAACCTTGATGTCGCGCATCGTCAGGATGTAGAACAAATCGCGGTAATGCCACAAATCGCGCAGATTCAGCGCGACCAGATTGCGGCTCGGCTCGATGACGACCAAAGGCTTTTCCGGCAGTTCGTGGCGCGGCTGCGGCGGCGGCGGTTGAGTAATAACTCCTATGGAATTTCCCGAAACCGGATTGGCAGCGTTGTTGACCGGCTCGTTTTCGGCGTTGCTGGTAGAAATCATCGTAAGTTATTAACTCATTCGGTGAGTAAAGCTAAAATTATAAAACTCAAGTGTAGTTATTGAATTTGTATAAATCAACCGTGAGCTTTAAATTTTGCGGGCGCGTCGCCGGTTTCAGCCCGCAGTTTTTATTTCCGGCGGTAATCTTTGGGGAAGAAGATTTACGTCTGAGATTAGGCGGGACGATTCGCGCCGCAGCCGGTACATTTCCAATGCGAAGAAAGAGTTCCCGCGACATACATCCAGGTCGTGTTCCTTTTGCACTGCGGGCAGTAGGCTTTTTGGGTCTTCTCTCCGCCCTTTATCGACATTGCCCGTTTGTATTCGTTAAGCCGCATAATAGTCTCCGCCGGTCGAAAAATTCTCAAACACTGTGCATTTTCCCATATTCCTTTTGATTTTCAAAAAAGCTCTTCACCTGCGACGTAATATAATCGAGCAGTTCCTCGTTCATCTCCGTGTGAATCGGGAGCGACAGCACCGAATCGCAGAGGCTTTCCGTAACCGGCAGAACGAAATCCTGCGAAACATACGGCGCGAAAGCGATTTGGCGATAAAGCGGCAGCGGGTAATAAGTCATCGACGGGATGCCTTTTTCCTGCAAATGCGCCATCAGCGCATCGCGCTTCCCGTTTTTCACCAGCAAAGTATATTGATGAAAAACGTGCGTCGAATTGTGCTGGCGCGCGGGCGTTTCAAGCTCCGCAACGTCTGCGAAAGCCGCGTCGTAAAAATCGGCGGCTCGTCTGCGGGCGTCGCAGTATTCGTCCAGATATTTTAATTTAACGTCGAGAATCGCCGCCTGAATCGTGTCGAGCCGCGAATTGACGCCGATGTAGGAATGATAATAACGCCGCGTCTGCCCGTGATTGGCAATCATCCGCATCAGCTCAGCCAGATTATCGTCGTTCGTAAAAATCGCGCCGCCGTCGCCGAAACAGCCGAGATTTTTCGACGGAAAAAACGATGTCGTGCCGATGTGCCCGATAGTTCCGGCTTTTTTCACCGCGCCGTCCGCGAAGGTGTATTCCGCGCCGATTGCCTGCGCGTTGTCCTCGATGACGAACAGGTTGTGCTTTTCCGCGACGCGCATAATCGCTTCCATATCGCAGCTTTGCCCGAAAAGATGAACCGGAACGACGGCTTTCGTGCGCGGCGTAATCGCTTTTTCGATAATCTCCGCCGTGACGTTAAACGTTTCGGCATCGACTTCGACCATCACGGGCTGAAGTTTTAATAAAGCGATGACCTCGGCGGTGGCGACATACGTAAAGCTCGGCACGATGACCTCGTCGCCTTCCTGCAAGCCGAGCGCCATCATCGCAATCTGCAAAGCGTCCGTGCCGTTGGCGCACGGGATGACGTGCCTGACGCCTAAATAATCTTCCAGATTTTTCTGGAAAGCGTGAACTTCCTTGCCGTTGATATACGCCGTCGAAGCGACGCATTTTAAAACGGCTTCGTCGATTTCATCTTTGATTTTTTCGTATTGACCCTTGAGGTCAACCATCTGAATTGGATTCATAAATAATTGGCGCTGAAAACTCCCGGAAAATGCAAATTAAAATCTTAACGGTTTCGGCGCGATTTTCCAAAACCGTTTCTCATTTACAACGGTTATTCCGGGCGCCGAGAGCCGGTTAACTTTTTCGATGCGTTACCGGCTCAAACCCGGAAAGTCGTTGCCGGAAACAATCAATAAGTCAAAGCAAAAAGCTTTTTTCAGCGACCGTCGATTTCCGCGCAACTGATTCGGCTTATCCTAAAACTCCCGTCTGAAATTGCCGGACGTTCCTTCACTATAAGCTCGACCTGATTTTTCTCATTCGTCAGCTCGCACACTTTGCCGGTCACGGCTTTTGAAACGCGGCGTTCCGGATATGCCGGGACGTTTAAATCTCTCATCGCCCATTCAAAAAGCGGCAGCATCAGCTCATTGCCTTTTTTTGTCTGAAATACATTTTCTCGCGCTTCGGGCGGCAATTTTTCGATTAATTCCCGGTTGATGCGGATGGCGGCGACTTCGACGTTGCCGGAATACAAAGCGCCGGACAGATACATATCCCACCAACCGAAGAAACTCAAAACAGGCAGCAGAACGCTCGCCGCCGTGATTGATTTCGCAGTTCTTCCTTCCAAGCCGCCGTTTGTCCGAATCGCCCGTTCGAGCGCAACATCAAACCGCCAAAAGGCGGCGAAAACCATCGGAATCAGCGTCGCATTCCAAATCCAGACGATGCTGTTATAGCCATTCGCGATTAGAAAAAACAGGATAATCAGGTGCATTACTGCGGCTGAATAAACGGCTGAATTTCGGGTTCGACGCAGCAGAAGCCCAACGCCGATAGAAATTTCGGCAAACGCCGCGCCGATTCCGAGCCACGGAAAAGAAAATTGAAAATCGGGAAAAAGATTCTCGAGAGGCGAGAGCAGCGCGGGGAGAATCTCGTGCGAAAAAGAAAAATTAAGTTTTTGCGCGCCGCTCCAGAAATAAAGCCCGGCGATGATAATCTGCGTCAAGCCAATCGCCGTAACTAACCCGGATTCGTCTTCCGTTTGCCGCGCGCGCAGGGCAAGAACAAAAAGAAGCAGAAAATATTGATAAACCCACGGCTGAAGTCGATTCTGGTCAAATAAAATCAACAGCAGAAGAGAAGCGACAGCCGCGACGAAAGCGATTTTCAGCCGGCGGGAAAAAATGATTGAAACTAACGAGGCGGCGAGAATAACCGTCAGACAGCGCTCAACGTGAATAACCGAATTTTCCGGCAATTCAAAAATCAACGGTGCGCGCGGAAACGTTCTGTTTACGGCAAACCATAGCTCGAACGAAAAACATATCCCGGCGAGCAAGCCGAGGCAGACGATAAGTCGCAGAAATTTAATTCGATTTTTCAAATCATTTAAATTTATAAAGCTCCGGCTTCTTCGAGTATTTTGATTATTTCCGTCTTTTCCCTATCGGCGACGTAACTGCTGATTTTTCTTGCATAATTGAGTGGCGTAAAACCGTCTTTACAGGTTAGATTTACATCGGCGCCGTTTGCCAGTAAAAGTTTGACCATTTCGACGTCGAAACTTTCAACGGCGACCGATAAAGCCGTTTTGCAGCTGTTGATATTGTATTCGGAGTAAGGAGTTTCGCTCGTCAGCAAGTTAACATTTGCGCCCGCTTTGATGAGTAAATCTGCAATTTCGAGCCGTTGTTTCGGTTTGTGATAAACCATCAGATACATTAACGCCGTTCTGCCGTAGGCGTCCTGGGCATCGACAAAGGCGCGCTTTTCGAGCAGTTTTTTGACGATTTGCACATATTGTTTTTGAGCGGCGAGCATCAATGGTGTGAGCGTGCCTTTTTCCTCGGGATTAACGTTTGCTCCGGCTTCGATCAGACTTATCGCCCCGGCTTCGTAGGCGGAGATCATCGCTGCTTCGTTCGCTTCGGTGCCGGAAAAGTTTCTGCGTGACGGATAAACATTTAAATAGCGCGTCAAAATGCTTTTTATCGGCTCGTCTTTTCGATTAACTTTAACTCCGGCGGAGAGAAATTCTTTGACCGTTTCGCCGTTTCCCGATTTTACCGCGTAGAGAATTATCGGCTCCTGCGTTTCAAGCGGAATGCCGCGCAGCTCGGCGGTCGTCAGATTCGGACTCAAACCGGATTTTATAAACTTGCGAACTTGAGCGGCATCGCCGCGCCGCGCCGCGCCGAAAAATTCGCGCTTTTGCTGCTGGCTGCCGACGGCTTTTCTTTCGGCAGAGTTTTGCGGAATTATCAAAAGTTCGACTCTGAGCGGATTTTCCCGATAATTTCCGTTCCGATAGCTGAACAATCCGAAATAATCAAAATATGGATAAAAACCCGCTTTGTCTATCGAAAAACGCATTTCCGAATCATCGTAATGAATTTCGATGCGTTTTTCCGACAATCCTTTTTGATTCGTTTTCGCGACTAAATTTCCGTCTTCGATGGTTGGCTCATCGTAATAATTGAAGCTGACACGCCTGACTGACGCATCCGCGACCGGTTCGTTTTTGTAATCGACCACCTCGAGAAACGTATATCTCGGCGGCGGAATTTGCGAAAACGCGATTTGCGAAAACGCAAAAACCACAAACAACACGCTGAAAATCAAGCTTACCGGACGTTGACTTTTCATCACTTTGCTAAATTCTTTGAAATTGAATGTGGGCGTAATTCAATCTAACTTTTATCTTAATGATGTTCGGCAGCGCCTTCGGGTTTGTTGCCGTGGTAAATTTCCGCGCCGCTCGCCAGAAATTCTCTGGATTTCTCCGCCATTCCGGCTGCCAGCGCTTTTTCTTCCTCGACGCCTTGTTGAGCGGCAAACTCGCGCA
>JALZHR010000022.1 GCA_030860665.1 Acidobacteriota bacterium | reverse complement strand
GTTTTTTACTGGTTCGGTTTTCCGTCCCAGTCACCGATTACGGGGCGGTCGCCGTTTGAGCCGAAAACGACGCTCGCGGCGATGTCGGCGTTATTATTGGTCAGGAAAAACGTTCTGACCGACGGACGCCAGACTCCGATTGTGTCCGTGCCGTTGCCGTCGAAATCGCCAGCCACGGGCAAATCCTCGCCGACGCCGAAGAACGCCGTGATGTCGACGTTCGGGTTCAGAATATTCTGATTGGTCAGAAAAAAGTCCGCGACGCTCGGACGAAAAACGCCGACCGTATCCGTGCCGTCGCCGTTCCAGTCGCCCGCGACGGGCAAATCTTCAGCCGCGCCGAAGGTTATCGTTATATCGACCGCCGGAACGGTGTTTGAATTGCTCAGAAAAAACTGCCCGGCTGACGGGCGATAAACGCCGATGCTGTCGATGCCGTCGTTGTTCCAGTCGCCGACGACGGGCAAATCGCCCGGCTGACCGAACTGCACGGGCGTGACCGGCGCGGGATAACCGCCGGACGCGACGTTGAAATTGCGAAGCGTCCACGTCCCGTTGTTAAAAGTCGAAACCGTGTCGATGCCGTCGCCGTTAAAATCGCCAGCCACCGGCAAATCGCCCGCCGCGCCGCGATTGACCGTAATGTCGGGCGCGCCCGCCGTCAAGGTGTTGCGAAGCTGAAATTGCAGCAGCGACGGGTTGAAAACGCCGATGGTGTCCTTTCGCGTATCGAGGATTTTGGCGACGAATCCGTCTCGCGCGTCTTCATTGGCGTTGGACGCCGGTTTCAGAGCGCCGCCCGGATTCGGCGAAACGGTCGTCAGATTGCTCGACTCGGTTTCGCCCGCGATATAGACGTGATTGCCGCGCACGGCGATTCCCAGCGAAAAGTCGCCGCGATTTCCGCCGTAAAAGCTCGACCACGAAACGCCCGGCGCTTCGCCGCCGAAACGCAGCTTGGTCACGAAAGCGTCGAACAATCCGCGCCGCGAGCTTTGAAAGGGCAGAGCGAGCGGGAAATTGTTGGAAAGCGTCCGCCCGGTGACGTAAATCGCGCCGCCGCTGTTGACCGCGATGCCGAAACCGAAATCCTGGTCGCTGCCGCCCAAAAATGACGAATTGGTTATCGAGCTGCCCGACGGGTGAATGGTCGTGACGAAAGCCTCGTTAACCTGGTTCAGCGAATCGAAAGCGTTTTTGAGCGGAAAGTTGAACGAGCCGGTCACGCCGGTCAGATGCGCCGCGCCCGCCGCGCTGACGGCGACGGCGTTCGCCTCGTCCGTGCCGCTGCCGCCGAGATAACTGGAATAAATCAGCGAAGCGTCGCCGACCTGGTTCGGATTGATTTTCGCCACGAAAGCGTCCGTCCCGCCCGCGCGCTCGGGCTGAAACGCCGCTCTGACGGGAAAATCGTTCTGGTCGGTAATGCCCGCCAGATACGCGTTTCCCGCCGCGTCGATTGCCACGCCGTTCGCGCTCTCCTCGCCGCCGTTGCCGCCGAGACAGGTTGAATAAACGAGGTCGGTTCCCGCCGCGTTAAAGACCGTGAGAAACGCGTCCGGCGCGCTCGAACCGGAAACGCCGCAGCCCTGAAACTCGTTTTTCTTGTCAAATCCGCCCGAAAGCGTCATACCCGCGACATAAGCGCGCCCGTTTGCCGCGACCGCGATGTCTCTGGACTGGTCGATGTTTCCGCCGCCGAGATAGGTCGAGAACGAGCCGCTGCCGTTGACGTCCAGATTTCCGGCGGCGTTGAGCTTCGTCACGACGACGTCTTCGTTGGCGGCGTAACAGGTCGTCGGAAAAGGGAAAGCGGCGCAGAAGGATTTTCGTTCCTTAAACGCGCCCGCGGTCGTCGGATACTGTTCCGAGTGCGAAAAGCCGGTGATATAAGCGTTGTTCGCGCCGTCAATCGCGATGGCTTGGGCTAAATCGTCTTCCTCGCCTTCCAGAAAAGTCAGGTAAACGAAGTTGTTGCCCGTCGGGTCGAGCTTGCCGACGAAAATCCCGAATTCGTCGCTGGCGACGCGCGCGCCCGGCGACGGGAAATCGAGCGACCTCGTGTCGCCGACCAGATAGGCGTTCCCGGCGGCATCGACCGCGATGTCCGCAATGCGGTCAAGCTCCGTCCCGCCGACATAGGTCGAATAACGCAGAATCGGGTCGATGACGAGCGTTCGGCTGCGGTCGTATGCGCCGATTTCAAAGCCGACTTCGTTATTGCCGAGCAAAATGTAACGCCCCGCGATTTCCTGTTTTCGATTGTCCGATTCCTGATAAATATAAGGTTTCCGGTGAATGATTTCCGTCTCCGCCGCAGCCAGAATCAAATCTCCGCCCGCGTTTAGGGAAATTTTATCGACGCCGTCGAATTTCAGCCGAATCCGGTTCGGATTCGCCTCGGGCGCGACGACGAAGTCGTATTCGAGCTGTTTTTCATTGCCGTAGAAAACGGCGTCGATTCCGTCGTAAAGATTGCGGTAGCGAACCTGCCGGTAATTCGGAATATTATCGAATTTCTTTTTGCCCGCGTAATAATTGGTTTTCATCGGCATCTGCTCGCCGCCCGCGAGACCGGTTTCGGCGCTCGCCCCGGCAAAGCTCATTCGCAGAACGCGGGAGACGGTTTCCGGCGCGCGGCTTTTCGTTTTCTGAATCCGGGCGCTTTCCGCTTCGGCGTTTTGCGGTTTTAAGGAAAAAACGGCTTCGCTTTTCGTCAGGTAAAGCGTGTAGCCCTGACCGCGCGAAATGAACTCGGCGCGCCCGTCCGTCTGCCCGCGATTGGCTTCAAAAATCATCGGCGTTTTGCTGAGACCGGCGGTCGTAACCGTGTCGGTGATTACGGCAGCTGCAGCGGAATTATTTTCAACCGCAGCGGCTTCTACTTTCGTTCGCGGCGCGAAAACCGACGAAAAAAACAGGCTGGTCAAAATTGCTAACGCGGAAAAAAATTTAACGGTCGAAAGTTTATTGATGTCGGACATTACAC
>JALZHR010000180.1 GCA_030860665.1 Acidobacteriota bacterium | reverse complement strand
AAAACCGACGAAAAACCGTAATATTTTCCGTCATCCGTGACGCCCGCTTTTTCCGAAACGTCTTCAAACCCGCCGCCGTCGGCTTTCTGGCGGAAAAGACGGTCTTTCGCGCCCGGCAGCCCGCGCGGACCGCACATCGTCGGCTGACCGCGAAACTGGCAGAAATTTCTGCCGACGTTCCCGTTTTTGGCGATGTCTGCGGGGCTGACGGGCAGTTTATTCAAATCGAATTCGATATACGCCGGAACGAATAAATCGAGCCGCCCGTCGCGGTCGTAATCGCCGAACGTCGCGCCCGTAAACCAGCCCGTAAGGTTTAAGCCGACCCTTTCGGCGACGTCGGTAAACGTGCCGTCGCCGTTGTTTTTATAAAGGCGCGAAGGCGCGCCGAAATTGCTGACGAAAACGTCCGCAAAGCCGTCGTTATTGTAATCTCCGACCGCCGCGCCCATCGCCCAGCGCTCGTTGGCGACGCCCGCTTTAACCGACACGTCCTCGAATTTCCAGTCGCCCAGATTGCGGAAAAGTGCCGCGCGCGGCATTTTCTCTTTTCGCTGCAAAGCTCCGAGAGTGCCGCCGTTGAGCAGGTAAATGTCGAGCTTGCCGTCGTTGTCGAAATCCAGCACGGCGACCGCGCCCGCGACGGTTTCCAGAATATAATTTTTCGCTTTGTCGCCGCCGGTCATCACGAAATTTTTCAGCACAGTCTGAGCCGTTACGTCCTCAAAAACTTTCGGCGCGGAAGGGTCAACGATTCCGACCGTCCGGCGCGAAGAATAAGTGCGCGCGTCGCCGGTCGAAGAGCCGCCGCCCGACATCCCGTTTTGCGCGTAAACGCTTGTTAAAGCGAGGTTTAAAAGGAGAAAAAAAACAAGACTTTTCTGAAACATAAAATCATTTTAGCCGGAAACCGTTTTTAGATTCTATAAAGATTGATGAATTGCCGCCGGCTTTAGCTGGTGGTGGATTGAGCGCAGAAGAAGACAAAGGCTTTAGCCGAATTTAAACTAATTATATTCCTTATTGCTTTAGCATAAATGTTTTCGGCTGAAGCCGGAAGAATATTCTTTTTTAAAGATTCGGCTGAAGCCGCTTGCTATTTTACTCATCTAACCACCAGCTAAAGCCGGCGGCAATTCATCAATGTCAATCAGATAATAAATTAAAATGATTGCGAATTTGCCGATTCCGCGAGCCGCTTCGATTCGTCAATCAGGTCGTTGTTTTTCTCATACGAAAGATGCTCTTCGGCTTCATTTTCCACCATCTGCGGCGGATAGAAATGCTTTTGATAAACCGGATAGGCTTCGGTGCGCAGGTGCGCGAGCATATGATGACCGCGCCGCGTTCGCCTTTCGTGACGCAGCGCCGAAATATCGACGGGCGCGACGACGATTCGCTCGCCCGGACCGGGCGAAGCGTCGGCGAGCATTCTGCCTTCAAAATCGACAATCTGGCTGCCGCCCGACCACGAGTAAGGCGGATAGTGTTTCAGCGTCGCGGCTTGGTTGGCGGCGACGACATACGCCATATTTTCAATCGCCCGCGCGCGGTTTATCACCGTCCACCAATCCATCGGCGCGGTCGCGTTCCACGGGTCCATATAAGCCGAGACGCGCACCAGAATTTCCGCGCCGTTTGCCGCCAATTGCCGCATCGCTTCGGGAAAAAGCCAGTCGTAGCAAATCGCGCAGCCGATGCGCCCGATAGGCGTGTCGGCGACCGGAAAAAGCGGCTCGTCGTAGCCCTCGATTTCGTGCGGGCTGGTGTGGACTTCGTACGGAATCCACGTATTTACTTTACGATATTTATACAAAATGCCCTCGGGCGAGATTAGACAAGTCGTGTTGAATAGCGCATTTTTCCAGCGCGAATCGACTTCGAGCATCGTGCCGGTCTGAATATAAACGTTATATTCGCGGGCTTTCTCGTGCAGCCGCTCGGTGTGCTCGTTCGGAATCTCGACGGCGAGCTTTTCGATTAATTCCTGCGCGGTCGGGAAAACGGGCGCGGCGTGTGCGAATTCGGGAAAAACGATTAATTTAACGGGCAAAAACGGCGCGCTTCCGGCGACCGCCGAATCAATCATCGAGAGAATTCGGTCGGTGTTGCGCCGCATCTCTCTGCGCTCAATCGGGTTAGGCAAATCGGTCTGGCAGGCGGCGACCGAATATCTGATGTGTTCCATAACTTAATGAAGCAAAAATTAAAGGTAAAAGGCAAAAGCAGAGATGCGAAATTATTTTTCGCCTTTGCCTTTCGCCTTTGCCTTTTTTTTCGACTTATTTACTTAATCCTTTTCGCCGGAATATTTTGCCCGCCCTGGTGAAGCGTCAAGCCGGTCACGCGACCGCTCGCGTCCTTTTCAAAGGTGATTTGCGCGTCGACTATGCGCAGGAAAAATTTCGTCTCCGATTCGGGAAACAATTCCGCGCTCGGCTGCCCGGTCGCCTGCGCCATTAATTTATTTCCCTCGCGCGAAACGGTCAGGACGAAGCCGGGCGCAATCTCGTATTGACCGGCGTATGTATCGTAAATCTTCGGGTCGAGCGTTATTTCGCGGCGCGCCTTCGGCACTTCGTAATTTTCGCCGAACAGTATCGCCGTCAAATCGTCTGCTATCAGGCTAGCCGCCGCGTTGTCGTTATTCATCAGAACGATAACGGTCGCGCGCTGGTCGGGAAAGCGCGCGATGTGCGACGAGAAGCCCTCGATTCCGCCCGTGTGCGCTATCAGGCGGCGATTGTTTCGCGTCCCGACGCCGATGCCGTAAGCGTAACCGTTTTTCTCCGGCGTAAACATCGCGTCCAGAGATTTTCGCGAAAGAAAACTTTCCGCGTAAAGCGCCTGGTCCCAGCGCAACAAATCCTCGACGGTCGAAAAAAGCGCGCCCGCCGCAAACGGCAGATTCATATCGACGTAAGGCGCGTTGACGGTCGTCTCGCCTGCGCGGGAGTAGCCTTCTGCGCGATTTTTCAGAATCCGCTCGGTGCGGTCGATTCCCGTGTCAGCCATTTTCAGAGGCGCGAAAATGTTTTCCTTCATAAACGCCTCGTAGCTCGCGCCGGAAGCCTTTTCGAGTATCAAGCCGAGCAGCAGATAATTCGAGTTGCTGTAGTTGAACCGCTCGCCGGGCTTGAATTCCAGAGGCAAATCGCGATAGCGCGCCAGCGTCTGCGCCGGAGTCGCCGGAAGCGTTTTTTTCGCTTCCCAATCCGCCAGCGCGGTGATGTTCGGAATGCCGGAAGTGTGCGTCAGAAGCTGGTGTATCGTGAGCGGCTGCCACGCCGCCGGGCAATCCGTCAGATATTTGCAGACGCCGTCGCGCACGTTTAATTTTCCGCGCTCCTGCAATAATAAAATCGCCGCCGCCGTAAACTGCTTGGTCAGCGAGCCGATGCGAAATTTCGTCTGCACCGCGTTCGGAACGTTCAATTCGGCGTCAGCCAGCCCGTAGCCGCGACTGACAATCGCCTTGCCGTCGCGCGCGACCAGCACCGCGCCGCCGAAATTTTTGACGCTGTAGAGAGCGTTCATATACTCATCGACCTTAGAGGCGATTTCCTGATTTGTCGGGGCGGTCGCGCCGTTTGTCTGCGCAAGAACCGAAACGAGCAGCGAAAGCGATAAGGCGATGGGGACGGAAATTTTATAAATAAGTTTTTTCATATTGTTGAGTTTCCCGATTTATTAGAAATTAGGGCGAACACGCGGAAACGCTTTTTGCAGGTCAGGAATCAGCCACGAAATTTCACGAAAGGAACACGAAATATTTTTATGATTTATTTCGGTTTTTTTCGCGTCCTTTCGCGGCTGATTCCTTAAGCGTTTATTCGCTCTCGCTCATTGGGCAGGCACTTGGGCGTGCCCCTACGTTTTATTGGGCAGGAGCAAGACCTGCCCTTACAGCTCGTTGGGCAGTGATTGGCTTGCCCTATATTTTTGATTCGCTTTCAGATTTCAATTCGCCGCTATAACGACGTAGACGCGTCCGGCGTAAAGCCTGATTTCATTGCCGTTTTTCGTCATCGTCAGCGGGCGCGGGCGGCTCAGAGCCTTATCATTGCGCGCGGCGGCGGACATTACCGGGTTGCCGCCAACATCAAAAATATTGAAAGTCTCGCCCTGAAAGCCGAAGCCGTAAGCTCCGGTCGGCAGTTCCCTGCCGCCGACTTTGATTCGCGAATCGGTGATGAAAAATCCCTGGTATTTGGCGGCGATTTCCGTCGAATAGCCGGACGTATCGACCAGACCGGCGATGACGTGACGCTTTTCGCCGAATCTGACGGCTGCCGCGTTGCGCATCTGCGTCGGCGCGGACTGCCCTTCAAAATAAAAGCTCGTCGGCACGACGGTCGTCAGTTCCGTGCCCGCCAGCACGACGCTCGCGCTGTTCTGGGCTTTAACGGCTGCCGTAAAGCCCGACGCGAAAACAATCAGCGGCAGCAGCAATAAAACCAACTTCGGCGAACGGCGGCGTTCTGATTTCATAAATTCTCCGTTTAATTTATTTTTCGTTTGAAACCGGACGGATGCCAATATACTAGAAGTTATCCGAAAAATCACTCGCGCGGCGGCTTTGCGGCGATAGTTTCAGCGCGAAAATCCGGAATCGGACGCTTTCGGATTTCTTCCGCCTGTAAGAAACCGGCGAAAAATTCATTATTTTCAGACGCTGTTTTTAGCCTTGAAACGCAATGCCGCGCGGCGCGATTCGAGCGGGATTGCTGCGGCAAAAAGATTTCCGGCAATTCTGTTGACAAAACTTTTTAAATAGATTTTAATTCTCGCGCATTCAAATTTGATTCTTAAACCGACTGCATTTGAATACTTGAAAATTAAAATCGCCGCCGGCGCATATCACCCTCTTGATGCCCGCCGCCATTACTGCCGGAGAGTTCCAAGAAATTCGCCGGGCTTAACGTTCATTGAAGAGTTTCGCGCGTTGTTCCCGCGCTGTGATTGCCCCGCCATCTGCGAGAATTTTCATTGCGGGCTTGGTTTTCGGATTTTTAAATCCGGGAATAAAAAAATATTTTGTCGAATAATTTCAAATCACGATTGAGGTATAACTTCTTTTATGAGCAAAGGACAATTTTATGACGACCCGCCGAGCCGACCGCTGAAGGTTTACGCCTTTGACCCGTCGCGCGGTCGAACGCTGGGCAATTATATGACCATCGAAGTGCCTTATGAAAAACTGGAAAACGGTCTGCGCGGCAAATATCTTGAGGTCATCGACTACGACGCCAGCAACAAATGTTATTACCAGCCGGTCGATTTAAATCATCCTTCGGTTTTGATACAGGGCGGCTTGGAGCCGAGCGAATCCGACCCGCGCTTTCACCAGCAGATGGTTTACGCCGTCGCCAGCAAAACGATTAATATTTTCGAGTTTGCGCTCGGCAGAAAGATAAAATGGGGCTTTAACCGCAATCAGAGAGTCAAGCAGCCGCTGCGGATTTTCCCGCACGCGATGCAGGAAGCCAACGCCTTTTACAGCCGCGATTTAAAAGCTCTGCTTTTCGGCTATTTTCCCGCTTCGGCAGACCATCCCGTGACGAATCTGCCCGGTCAGACGATTTTCACCTGCCTGTCGCACGACATTATCGCGCACGAAACGACGCACGCCTTAATCGACGGGCAGAGAATGCACTTTATGGAAGCGACCAGCCCCGATACGCTCGCTTTCCACGAAGGCTTCGCCGACATCGTCGCCCTGCTCCAGCATTTCAGCTTTAAGGAAGTGCTGCTCGACGTTATCAAAAAAACCGGCGGCTTGATTTATCGCCCGAATCTGGATTCAAAAATTAAACGGGACGACGGCGAGGAAGCGGCGATTGCCGGAGAGCTTTCGGAATCGAATCCGCTCGTCCAGTTAGCCAAACAATTCGGCGAGGCGATGGGACAGCGCGCCGCTCTCAGGCAGGCGCTCGGAACGAAGCCGAACGCGAAGGACATCGATAATTTGTTCGAGCCGCACGCGCGCGGCGCGATTCTGGTCGCGGCGGTTTTCGACGCTTTTTTCACCATCTATATCAGCCGCATCCGCGATTTGCTGCGCATCGCCGGAATCAACGGGAAAATTTCGACCGACAACGAGCTGCATCCCGATTTGGCGGAGCGTTTGGCGGCGGAAGCCAGCAAAACGGCGCAGCATTTTCTGAACATCTGCATTCGCGCGCTGGATTACTGCCCGCCGGTGGACATTCGCTTCGGCGAATTTTTGCGCGCGATGATAACCGCCGATTACGATTTGGTCAGCGACGACCCGCTCGGCTATCGCGCCGCTCTGATTGACGCTTTTCGCCTGCGCGGCATTCGTCCCGAGAACGTCATTTCTTACGCTGAAGAATCGCTGCGCTGGCATCCGGCTGAAGATTTGGACGGAAAAATTCTGACCTGCCCGGGCTTGCAGTTCAACCCGTTCAAAGGCGAGACGAGAGAGCAAAAGCAAGCCAACGCCCAATGCCTGCACGGATTTGCCGATAAATACCGGGCGCGGCTGGGGCTGGCGGCGGAAATCCCAATCCGCGTCCATTCCTTTCACACGATTAACCGCATCGGTCCGGACGGGCAGCTCAAGTCTGAAGCCGTCGTCGAGCTGACGCAGGAAAGCGATGTCCTGATTGACCCTGCCGACGCGAGCTTCGGCAAAATGACCTTTCACGGCGGCGTGACTTTGGTTATCGACCTTTCGCCCGAGCGCGAAGGCGAAATTCGCTATTCCATCAGTAAAAATCTGGGCAGCGACGACGCCAGAAATGAAAGACTGCAATCACAGCGCGGCTTTTTTAAAGAGTCGGCGACGCGCTATCACCTGAACGTCTACTCGAAGGAAATCGACGTCAACCTGCCGACCAAATCGGAAAAAGACAAAAACGGCTTGAGCTTCAGCCTGGTTCACAGAGGTTTTTAAAATGGCAAAAAATAAAGAGAAAATCAAAGCGGCGCAGCCGAAGGAAAGACCGATTCGCGTGCGTATGTACCGGGTCGGCTTCGGCGATTGTTTTCTGGTATCGTTCCCGGTCGATAAAAACGAGTATCGCCATTTCGTCGTCGATTGCGGCGTGCACGGCAAGGGCAACATCGGCACTATCACGCGCGCGGTCGACAATATTATGGAAGAAACCGGCGGAAAAATCGCCGCCGTCATCGCCACGCACTCGCATCAGGACCACATCTCCGGCTTCAGCAAAAAATTCAGCGAATTTGAAATCGGCGAGGTCTGGCTGCCGTGGAGCGAAAACCCGTCCGATGCGCTCGCCGTCAAATGGGGCAAAAAACAGGCGGCGCTGACCGGGCAGCTGGAACAGCACTTTGCGGCGCAGGCGCTGGCGGGAGCTGCCGAGGCTTCGACGCCGATTCGCGAAAAGGCGCTCGCCGCGCTGATTAACCTGAGTTCGAGCGAAGACTCGATGCGGCTGCTGGTCAATCACTTCAAAGGCGGAGACGCGAATCTGCTCGGCGCTTTCGCCAAACTGACGTCAAACGCCGAGGCGCTGCGGCTGCTGAAAAGCGGCTTTAACGTCGGCGCGGAGGTTCGCTATCTCGAAGCCGGGCAAGACCTGAAAGACGCCGCCGGAATTCCCGGTTTGGAAGTCCGCGTGCTCGGTCCGCCGCGCGACGAAAACTTTCTGGCTCGGATGGACCCGCCGAAAGACCAGCGATATTTGCGGATGGACGCGGCGGGCGAAATCGACGAAGTCAACCGGCTGACGCCTTTTACGCCGGAAAAATGGACATACGACTACGCGAAGGCTTCCGAAAAGCTGCCGCTGACCGGCGAGGAGGAAAAACTGCTGCAAAGCCAGTTGTCCGATAGCGCGCTGGATTCGCTGGCTTTCGCACTGGATTCGGCGAAAAACAACACCAGCCTGGTGACGCTGTTTATCTATCGCGGGCAATACCTGCTCTTTCCGGGCGACGCGCAATACGGCAACTGGAAATACTGGCTCGACAAGGAAGCGGACGAAATCCTGCCGCGCATCAATTTTCTGAAAGTCGCGCATCACGGCAGTCACAACGCGATGCCGAAAGCGGCGCTGGAAAAAATGTCGACCGGCAGATTTGCGGCGATGGTTTCGACGCAGAGCACGCCGTGGGATTCGATTCCGCGCGTTCCGCTGATGGAGCGGCTGAGCGAGCAAACCGCGCAGAAAATCGTCCGAAGCGACTGGATTAAGCTCGAAAACGCGCCCGACCCGGCTGAAGACGCCGCGCCGAAAATGCCCGACGCTGACCCGCAGGGATTTAAAAAGGGCGATTTCTGGTATGACTACGAAATATAATCTTTCGGCGCTTTGCACTAAAAGTCTCAAAAAGGCAGAAGCCCGCGCGTCAGCAAGGGCGCTCTCGAAAGGCTAAAGGCTAAAGGATAAAGGAGAAAGGTAAGCCGATTTCCAGACTTTCTCCTTTCTCCTTTATCCTTGACACTTTAAAG
>JALZHR010000176.1 GCA_030860665.1 Acidobacteriota bacterium | reverse complement strand
GATAGATACAATTTATTTTTTGTTTTTCTCCGCGTCTCCGCGTCTCTGCGGTGAAAAATTATGTTCAGGCACGTAAAACACGTTCATTTTATCGGGATTGGCGGCATCGGGATGTCGGGCATCGCGGAAGTTTTGTGCAATCTCGGCTTCAGCGTTTCCGGCTCGGATTTGAAAAAATCGCGCAACACCGACCGGCTGGAAATGTCCGGCGCGAAGATTTTTGAAGGTCACGCGGCGGAAAACGTCGGCAACGCCGATGTCGTCGTCTATTCGTCGGCGGTCAAACCGGACAACCCGGAAGTGGTCGAAGCGAAATCGCGCTCGATTCCGGTCATCCCGCGCGCCGAGATGCTGGCTGAGTTGATGACCTTGAAGCCGTATTCGGTCGCCATTGCCGGCTCGCACGGCAAGACGACGACGACTTCGATGGTCGCTACGATTCTCGGTCACGCCGGTGTCGACCCGACGACGATTGTCGGCGGCGTGGTCGATACGCTCGGCTCGAACGCCCGCCTCGGTCAGAGCGACTGGTTCGTGACCGAAGCCGACGAGAGCGACCGCTCGTTTCTGATGCTCTATCCGACCGTCGCGCTGGTGACGAACGTTGACCGCGAGCATATGGATTCCTACAAGGGAATGGAAGACGTGATGCAGTGTTTTACGGATTTCGTCAACAAAGTGCCGTTTTACGGCGCGGCGATTTTGTGTCTGGACGACCCGAACGTGCAGGCGATTATCCCGCACATCAAGCGCCGGCGCGTGACCTACGGCTTCTCGGCGCAGGCTGACGTTTCGGCGCACAACATTCGCTATAACGACTCGTTCGGCGCGACTTTCACCGTCTGGAAAGGCACGGACGTGCTGGGCGAAATTTATCTGCCCGTGCCGGGTAAACATAATGTTTACAACGCTCTGGGAGCGACCGCCGTCGCGCTCGAACTTGACGTTCCGTTTGAAAAGATTGCCGGAGCCTTTAAGACTTTCAGAAACGCCAATCGCCGCTTTCAGTTTAAGGGCGAGGCGCGCGGCATCACGGTCGTCGACGATTACGGGCATCATCCGACCGAAATCTTAGCGACGCTCGCGGCGGCGCGCAACGGCTCGGGCGGGCGGCGCACGGTCGTCATTTTCCAGCCGCACCGCTACACGCGGACGCAGGATTTGATGGACGATTTCGCGCGCTCGTTCAACAACGCCGACGTTTTGTTTTTAACCGACATCTACGCGGCGAGCGAGCCGCCGATTCAGGGCATCACTTCGGAAATTCTGACCGCGAAAATCAAGCAATACGGTCACAAAAACGTGCATTATATCGGCGACATCGACGGTGCCGCCGAAAGAGTCAGCGAACAATTAAGGGAAGGAGATTTGGTGATTACTTTGGGCGCGGGAAGCGTGACGAGGCTTTCCGAGCAGATTCTCGAATTATTGAAAAAAGGAAATTGAACCGCGGAGACGCCGCAGACGCAGAGATTTTCAAGAGAATGAAACCACAGATAAACGCAGATAAACGCAGATTTATTTTTGATTCGGCTTTTCTCCGCGTCTCCGCGTCTCCGCGGTGAAAATCACTATGACCAAACAAACGCGAAAACGAACCACAACGACGACAGCAACCGCCAAGCGCAGAACCGCGACAGCGCCCGCGAGACGCCGCGCAGCGTCCGCCGCCCGCCGCGGTAAAAGCAAATCTCCGAGCCGCCTGACGATGACGGTCGTGCCTTTATTTTTGATTTTGTGTATTTTGACGTGTCTCGGTTTTCTAACCTTTATGGGTTACCGGACGGTGACGGCTTCTTCGTTTTTCGATATGAAAAAGGTCGAAGTTCGCGGCATCAGCCGCGTTTCGCGCGAGGAAGTCGAGCGCATCGTCCGCGTCGAAACGGCGAAGTCCAGCGTCTGGAACGCGAACGTCGACGGAATCAGGACGGAGATTGAAAAGCTCCCGTTCGTGAAATCGGTCGCCGTTTCGCGCATTTTGCCCGACGGCGTTCGCGTAAACGTGACCGAAAGAACGCCGCGCGCCGTCGTTCGCTTAAATTCCGGCGATTTCTGGGTCGACGACGATGCGCTCGTTTTAGGCAAAGCCGAAAAAAGCGAGGTGACGAACGCTTTCATCCTGCGCGGCTGGGACGAAGCGAAAAACGATAAAGCCCTGAAGGATAATCAGGAACGCGTCAGAACTTTTCAGAAGGTAAAACAGGATTTGGAAAAGGCGGGCATCGCCGAGCGCGTGACCGCGATTAATCTGACGTATTTGCAGGACGCGCAGGTGACGGTCGAGGATTCGGGCGAAACGGTTTCCGTTTTTCTCGGCAGGGAAGATTTCGGCAAGCGCCTGCGCACGGCGCTGGACAATCTGGCGGGCAGAGGCAAGGAAATCGGAATCCTGATTTCGCACGGCAGCAACCCGATTGCCCGTTTTCGCGCAAACTCTTGAGATTTGGAAAACGGACTTCGGACTTCGGTCTTTGGTCTTCGCTAAAGAATTGCGCTCAAGATTGAGCAAAATAAAAATCGAAGATTGAAGACCGAAGACCAAAGACCGATAAATTTATGATTCGTTCAATACAGGCAGTCGGATTAGACATCGGCACGAGCAAGGTTCGCTGTGTTATCGGCGAGCCGTCGGAAAAAGGCTCGATGAATATTGTCGGCATCGGGCAATCCGATTCGCGCGGGCTGCGGCGCGGCATCGTGACGACGACCGACGCGGTCGCCGATTCAATCAAACGCGCCGTCGAAGAAGCGGAACGCGTGAGCGGCTTGGAAGTGCAGATGGCGACCGTCAATCTTTCGGGCGAGCATTTTCGCGGCGAGAACAAGCACGGCGTGGTCGCCGTCGCGGGCGCGGGGCGCGAAATCACGGACGAAGACGTCGAGCGCGCCGTCGAATCAGCCAGCGCGATGCAGCTTCCGGCGGGCTGGGAAATCATCGACCGCGTGCCGCAGGAGTTTATCATCGACGGGCAGGACGGAATCACCGAGCCTATCGGAATGATAGGCGCGCGGCTCGAAAGCCGAGTACACATCGTCAGCAGCCCGAGCGCCGGACGGCAGAACGTCGTCAAGGCGATTCACAACTCGGGTCTCGACATCGAAAAAATGATGCTCGAGCCGCTCGCCGCCGCCGAAGCGGTTTTGACCGACGACGACAAGGAATACGGCTCGGCGCTGGTCAATATGGGCGCGGAAGTGACGAGTTTGATGATTTTCAGCCGCGGCGCGGTGCAGCACACGGCGGTTTTCCCGTTCGGCGGGATGCACTTTACGAAAGACATCGCGCACGGTCTGCGGGTTTCGATTCCCGAAGCCGAAAAAATCAAACAGCGTTTCGGCTGCATCGCCTCGTTTCTGATGGACGAACACGAGCGGCAGGAAATTATCGAAATCACGCCCGTCGGCAGAAACGAAACGCGCGGGCTGTCGAAGGAAATTTTGTGCGACATTATGCAGCCGCGCGCCATTGAATTATTGCAGCATATCGCGCACGAGATTATGCACGCGGGCGGCGGTCACGGGCAGATTTCGAGCGGCGTCGTTATGACGGGCGGCGGCGCGATGATTCGCGGCACGGTCGAGATTGCCGAGCAGGTTTTCGATGCGCCGACGCGCGTCGGTTTTCCCGACCGCCGCCGTTTCGGCGGGCTGGTCAGCGAGGTGCAGACGCCTGCCTGGTCGGTCGCCTGCGGTCTGGCGTGGGCTTCGATGCGCGCGCATTTGCGCGGGGCTTCGGGCGGCGGAAGGTCGACAACTAAAAAGGTTGCGGAGTGGTTTGAAAATTTTCGAGAAAAATTTCGGTAAATTTACCCGAAATTAACATTTTGAACTGGATTTTTTGTCACAAATCGTTGTATGCTGGTTCGCCGTAGACACAATATCTTGTTAGAATGCACTAAAGCGGTCTTCTCGAACATCACCACGGGCGGTTTCAGCAAAAAACTAATTATAGGGAAGCGTTTATCATGTCAACTGACGGTCTGAAAATGAATAATAGCGGAATCAAAATCTTTATCGACGAGCCGCCGATTACGGGCGCGAGAATCAAGGTTATCGGCGTCGGCGGCGGCGGCAGCAACGCCGTCAATCGAATGATTGAAGCAGGGATAAAGGGCGTCGAATTCATTGTCGCCAATACGGACGTGCAGGCGCTGAACAACTCGAACGCGCCGATAAAAATCCAGCTCGGCAGCCGACTCACGCGCGGTCTCGGTGCGGGCTCCGACCCGGCGGTCGGACGCGACGCCGCGCTCGAAGACCACGAAAAGATTATGGACGTGCTCGAAGGCTCGGATATGGTTTTCGTGACGACCGGCTTGGGCGGCGGCACGGGAACGGGCGCTGCTCCCGTCATCGCTTCGCTCGCCATCGAACTCGGCGCTTTGACCGTCGCCGTCGTAACCAAGCCTTTCACCGTCGAAGGCAAAAAACGAATGCTGCAAGCCGAGCGCGGCTTGGCTGAATTGCGCGGCTGCGTCGACACGATTATCACGATTCCCAACTCGCGGCTGAAGGAAGTCGAGGAAAAAATCTCGATTATGGAAGCGTTTCGCCGCGCCGACGACGTTCTGCTGCAAGCCGTCCAGAGCATCAGCGAGCTGATTACCGAATCCGGTATGATTAACCTCGATTTCGCCGACGTCAAAACCGTGATGAAGGGAATGGGCGTGGCGCTGATGGGCATCGGGCACGCGAAAGGCGACAACGCCGCCGTCAAGGCGATGAAAGCCGCGATTGATTCCAAGCTGCTCGAAGAAAATTCAATCAAAGGCGCGAAGGGCGCGCTGATTAACATCACCGGCTCGAAAGATATGCCGCTCAATGAGGTCGAAGATGCGCTGGCGCTGATTCACGACGAAGCGCACGAAGACGCCAGCATTATTTTCGGCACGGTCTTTGACGAAAATATGCACGACGAAGTGAAGATTACGGTTATCGCGACCGGCTTTGACAATCAATCGCAAATCGCGCTGCCGAGCTCGACCGCGACCGACACGCAGGCAATCGGCGCTCAATACGGCGCGCGCCCGGTGCTCAAGCCGATAGAAAAGCCGCGCGAGGAAGACATCAACGTGCCGACTTTTATCAGGCGACAGGCGGATTAAAAAGTCGCGAGGCGCGGGTCGGAAATCGAGAGGAAAGAAAATCAATCTCTACGTTTCGACGGCTGTCTCCCGACTCGCGACTCTTGACTCCAGACTCTCTGATTGTGTAGGATTAAGGGCAATTACGAAACTTTAATCCGACGAAATCAGGCTTATACTAAAACCAAAATCGAGAGCGGCTGAAAAGCGTTTTTCGTTTGCTGCCGAGCGCGCGCAGATAAACGTGAAATTGATTCGGCTGGAAGTCAATCTTTCTGAGAGCGCCGGAAAAGATTCCGACCAAAGAATGAATATAAGGGGAAAAAATAATATGCCATCTTTTTCGCGTCCGACCGCGCCGGTTGACGACCGCAACAAAAAAACGCCGCCGCCGGCTGAAACCAACGCCGAGGTTTACTATTACAAAAAGCAGATTGATTCGCATACGACGATGGTCGTCGTGCTGCTGGACGGTGAGGAAATTGAAGGTACAATCGAATGGTATGACCGCGAAGCCCTGAAAATAAACCGGAAAAGCCAGCCGAACATTCTGCTCTTAAAACACAACATCAAATATATGTTTAAGGCGGAAGACCGCAACAAGTAGCGCGCCGTCCGGCTGCCCGCCGGTTGCCGAGCCGCGCCGAGCAAGCAAGCAAACAAGCCCACCCGTGCCGAAGAAGCGCCGGATATCCAGCGAGCGGAAAAGAAGCGAACGCTCGCTTATCAATCAGGTGAACACTTCCCCGACAACAGAAAATCTCTCCGCCGCCGCATCATCATCATCCGTCAATAAAAATCTGCCGCGCGTCGCCGTTACGATAGGCGATGCCGCGGGCATCGGCGCGGAAATCACGCTGAAAGCGATTGCCGACGCGCGCATCAGACAAATCTGCCTGCCCGTCGTCGTCGGCGACGCGAAGTTTCTGCTCGATTACGCCGAAAAATTCAAACTTTTCGACGATTTTACCGTTATTAAACAAGGCTCGGAAATCCCCGAAAGCTCGGACAAAGCCGTAATTTACGATTTGGCGAATCTGTATGAGGAGATAACGCCCGGCGAAGAATCCGCCGCAACCGGGCGCGCCTCGGCGGAATATATCGAAACGGCGGTTCGGTTGTGGAAGGAAAAACGGGTCGATGCGATAGCGACCGCGCCGATCAGCAAAAAGGCGCTCGCGCTCGGCGGATACGATTTTCCCGGTCACACCGAGTTTCTGGCTTATCTGACGAATACGAATGATTTCGCGATGTCTTTTTTCGCCGAAAAGCTGCGCGTCGTGCTGCTTTCGACGCACGTCTCGCTGGTTGACGCGATAAGCCTGGTAAAAAAAGAAAATCTGGTGCGTTTAATACTTTTTACCGAACGGGAACTGGAAAGGCTTCTGAAAAGGCGCGTTAAAATCGCCGTCGCGGGGCTGAATCCGCACGCCTCCGAAGGCGGGATGTTCGGCGCGGAAGAAGCGGCGGAAATCGTCCCGGCAATCGGCGAATGCCGCGAAAAATACGGCGTCGATGTTTCCGGCGCGTATTCGCCCGATAC
>JALZHR010000167.1 GCA_030860665.1 Acidobacteriota bacterium | reverse complement strand
GTTTAACAGCGAATTAAGACAAACGGCGGCTGACTCATCTTCCGGCGCTCGATAAAGGTGAATTTCGCCCTCGCCGATAAATTCGGACATCGTCTCTGCATCGATTCCGGCGATTCCGAGCGCTTCTTCCATCGTCAGAATCACGACTTCGGCGCGGCAGAACGCGCACCACTTCAAACGCCGGCTGCGGCGGTTGTAAATTACCCTGACGCGTTCGATTTCGATTATGATTTCCCGTTTCATATAGCGATGTTTCTTCGAGTTGCGTTACAATTCGGTTGAATCGAGCCGCCGCTCGCCGCGGGCTTTTCGTTTCCGCCCGCCAGCTTTATTAAAGCCGAAGCGCTGCGCTCGAATCTTTAGGAAATTCTGAAACTCCGCTGAAAGATTTCTGAAGGTTTTATGAAAAAGTTATGAAAGCTTTCGCCCGTAAGATTTACGAATTCGGTCGCTTTCGCGTGGACGCCGTCGAGCGGCTGCTGTTTGACGGCGAAACCGCCGTGCCGCTGACGCCGAAAGCCTTCGACACGCTGCTGCTTTTGCTTGAAAACACGGGTCACGCGTTGACCAAGGAAGAAATGATGGAGGAAATCTGGCAGGGCGCGTTTGTCGAAGAAAATAACCTGGCGCAGAACGTTTCGATTCTGCGCAAAACGCTCGGCGAGGGCGTCATCGAAACCGTCCCCAAACGCGGCTACCGCTTCGTCGCGCCTGTCCGCCTCGTCGCAGACGAAGACGATGAGCCGCTCATCATCCACGAAAAAATCCGCGCCCGCGTCATCGTGGAAGAGGAAGGACGCGGAGACGCGGAGACGCGCGGACGCGGAGACGAAATAATCAACCTGAATCTCGAAAATCAAATCGCCGCGTCGCCGCGTCTCTCGCTCCCCGCGTCGCAATCTCACGCGCCGGAGACGCATTACGCGCAGAGCGGCGACGTGAACATCGCCTACCAGGTGGTCGGCGGCGGTGATTTGGACGTCGTTTTCGTGATGGGCTGGGTTTCGCATCTCGAATATTTCTGGAAAGAGCCGCATTTCGCCGCGTTTTTAAACCGTCTCGCCGGTTTCTCGCGGCTGATTTTATTCGATAAGCGCGGAACGGGTTTATCAGACCGCGTGCCCTTGTCCGAACTGCCGACGCTCGAACAGAGAATGGACGACGTGCGCTGCGTGATGGATGCGGTCGGCTCGGAGCGCGCCGTGCTCATCGGCGTTTCCGAAGGCGGTCCGATGTGCTCGCTGTTCGCCGCGACTTATCCCGAAAAGACGACGGCGCTGGTGATGATCGGAACTTACGCCAAGCGGATTAAAGACGAAGATTACCCGTGGGGCGTAAGCCCGGAAGACCGCGAAAAGTTTTTCGAGCTGATGCGCCGCGACTGGGGCAAGCCCGTCGGTATCGAGGAGCGCGCGCCGACGCTGTCCAGCGACGAGAATTTTCGCGCCTGGTGGGCGACTTACCTGCGAATGGGCGCAAGCCCCGGCGCGGCGGTCGCGCTGACGAAGATGAACGCCGAAATCGACGTGCGCAGCGTGCTGCCGACGATTCGCGTGCCGACGCTGGTCATTCACCGGGCGGGCGATATGTGTCTGAAGGTCGAGGAAGGTCGCTTTGTCGCCTCGCGGATTCCGGGCTGCAAATACGTCGAGCTGGACGGCATCGACCACCTGCCTTTCGTCGGCGAGCAGGACGAGATTTTAGACGAAATCGAGATGTTTCTGACCGGCGTGCGCCACGCCGAAGAAGAACACGACCGCGTGCTGGCGACCGTGATGAGCGTCAAGCTGGTCGAGCCGCGCGAGCAAACCTCCGGGCGCGCGAACCGGGAAGATTTAATGCGCCATTCCGGCGTTTACGTGCGCCGCCAGATTGAGCTTTTCAAAGGGCGCGAGGTTTCCTTTGACGAAAACGGCTTGCTGGCGACCTTTGACGGACCGGCGCGCGCGATTCGCTGCGCGGCGGCGATTACCGATTCGGCGCGGCGCTTGAATATCCGCGTCAAAACCGGGCTGCACACGGGCGAATGCGACGTGCAGGAGGGCGGCGGCAGGAGGTATTCGGGCGTAGCGGTCGAGCTGGCGCAGAAAATCGCCGACGAAGCCGCGCTCGGCGAGGTTCTGGCATCGCGCACGGTCAAGGATTTGGTCGCCGGTTCGGGCTTGAAATTCGCCGAATACGGCGTGAAATCCTTCTCCGGCATTCAGGGCGAGTGGCGATTGTTCAGGGTCATTTAGCATTTAACATTTAACATTTAACATTTAACATTTATGGCTTTGCGCCAAAAGTGCTTAAATTTGACATTTTGCATCAAAAGGCAGAATCCCGCGCGCAGAAAATGGAAAATGAAGGAAGTGTTTCCATTTTCCGTTTTCCGTTGCCGACGCGACTGCCGCCCCGGAGAATTCGGCTGACAAAGGAAAAGGCTTGGAAATTCCAAGCCTTTTTTTCGCTATCTTCGGGATTGCTCCGTTCAGACCTAAAAGAAGCTCTTGATGTATTCGTAAGCTTCGTGGAAAAGGCAGCCGCAGCTGTTCGGGTCGCAGTTCGGACCCGAAACGAATTTCCCGCTGGCATCGTGACAACGATTCGTGCCCGGGTCGTAGATACTGGCGGCAGTCGTTCCGACAAAGACGAAAACGCACATCATCAGCATAAAGGTCGCTAATAATTTTTTCATAGCTTTTATTCTCCTGTTAGTTTTTCGGCGTAAATCAATACAGGTCGGCAACTAAAACCTGCATATCGGAATGTTCAAAAACAACATCGGAAAATATATCACCCAAAAACCGGAGATTCAAATATTATCCGCGTAGCTGACTGCGGGCAAAGTCGGCGGGCGAGTTTGTGAAACTCCGCGACGGAAGCGGAAAAGCTGAGCCGGAAGAACCGGGCTGGCGGCGAGCGGCTTTTTATCGACTAACCTCTGGCATCCGGCGTCGAATTTCGGTATCCTTTCGTAAATGACACCTGATATAGCGATTACACTTCTTCTCCTATTGGT
>JALZHR010000146.1 GCA_030860665.1 Acidobacteriota bacterium | reverse complement strand
GTCGCGCGCCGTCGCCCAGACGCGCGTCGTCTCGTATTTCGTTTTGTCGTAGCCGCTCGGAATTTCCTGCTGTTTGAGGATTTCGCTTTTGCGCGTTTTGAAGTTGTATTCGTAGGTCGAATTCGGCGTAATCATCGAAGCGTAGGTGTAGCGAACGACGGGCGTGTCGAATTCGGGATTGCCGCCGATATTCATCGTGTAGACGCTTTCGGGCGTGGCGATGCGCTCGGGCGCGCGCTTCGTTTTCAAATCCAGAATCCTGAGATATTCCAAGCCGTTTTCGAGTTCGGAGACGACTGCGAAATCCTTGAAAAAGTCGATGTCGTCGATTTTTATCGCCGGGTTGTGCGCGATGAATTCCTTCCAGTTTTTCTCGGACGGGTCGGAGACGGGCGCGCGGACGACGCGAAAGTTTTCGGCGTTTTTGTTGGTCGTGATGTAGAATTCGCCGTTGTAATGGTCGACCGAATACTCGTGCGCCTTCTCGCGCGGCAGAACAATTTTCCATTCGCCTGCGGGCTGGTCGGCGGGCAGATAGCGAAATTCGCGCATCGTCGCCGCGTAGGATTGCAGCATAATCATTTTTTTATCGCGCGTCCGCCCGACCATATAAAAGAAAAGCTCGTCCTTTTCCTCGGAAATCAAATCGTTTTTGTCCGTGCCGATTGTATGCCGCCAGAATTTATCGGAACGCTTGGTTTCCTCGTCCTCGGTGACGATGAAAATCGTCTTATTGTCGGTCGCCCACGCGACGCTCGTCACACGCTCGATTTTTTCGGGCAGGATTTTTCCCGTCCGCAAATCCTTGAACTGCAAAGTATACTGCCGGAAGCCGGTCGTGTCGGTCGAAAACGCCAGCATATTGCCGTCGTCGCTGACGTCGAAATCGCCGATGGAAAAATATTTAAAGCCTTTCGCCATCTCGTTCTGGTCGAGCAGAATTTGCGCGTCTTTGCCGTCTTTCGATTTGCTGCGCATATAGACCGGATACTGCTTGCCTTCCTCGGTGCGGTTGAAATACCAGTAATCGCCGAGCTTATACGGCACGCTCGTGTCGTCCTGCTTGATGCGCCCGAGCATTTCCTTGTAGAGCGTGTCGACGAAAGGCTGAAGCGGCTTCATATACGCTTCGGTGTAAGCGTTTTCCGCTTCGAGATACTGCATAATCGCGGGATTTTTCTTGTCGTTCCTATCGCGCAGCCAGGCGTAATCGTCGACAATCTCGTAACCGTGAATCTTTGTAACCTTCGGTTCTTTTTTTGCAACAGGTGGTTTCATATCAGTCTGGGCAATAACCAAAATATTGCCGGTAGAAATAATTATGCCCGTTAAAACGGCAAACACAAAAAGCGCATTTTTCATTTTTATAAACTCCAATCCGGATTTTTTCGTCAAGAGAAGTGATTCGATATTCTCACATATTTTAACCGAATTTAGTTCGCGGTAAAGCTACCGGCGGATTCATGCGGATTTTTCTTTATCAATCGAATAAATTAAACATACCGGAATCTACCGACAGCAAAAAGGCAAAGAGAAAATCAACTTCCCTTTGCCTTTTCATTATTCAAAATCGTCCGAGTCGGACGCATCCGCTTTCGCCCTGAATTATCTCTCGTCAATCGGCGTATACTTCAAATCGCGTGCGCCGATGTATTCCGCGCGCGGGCGAATCAGTTTGTTGTTCCCGTATTGTTCGAGAATGTGTCCTGTCCAGCCGGAGATGCGCGAGACGGCGAAAATCGGCGTGTAGAGGTCGAGCGGAATGTCCATCAGGTAATAAGTCGAAGCCGAGTAGAAATCGACGTTCGGATACATTCCTTTTCTCTCGTTCATCAGCTTTTCCAGCCTTTCCGACATCTCGAACCATTTCATCTCGCCTTTGCGCTCGCCCATCGTGCGCGAGAATTTTCTGAGCCACGTGGCGCGCGGGTCTTCGGTTTTATAGACGGCGTGACCGATGCCCATAATTTTCTTTTTCGCCGCGAGCGCCGCGTCCAGCCACGATTCGAGCTTGTCGATGTCGCCGATTTCGATGAGCATTTTCATCACGGCTGTGTTCGCGCCGCCGTGCAGCGGACCGGCGAGCGCCGCGATGCCGCCCGTTACCGCGCCGTAAATGTCAGCCAGCGTTCCGGCGATGACGCGCGTCGTAAAGGTCGAAGCGTTCAATTCGTGGTCGGCGTGCAGAATCAGGCAGATGTCGAACATTCTGGCTTCTTCGGCGTCCGGTCGCTCGCCGCGAATCATATACAGAAAATTTTCGGCGATGCTTAAGTGTTTGTCCGGCGCGATGATGTCCTGACCGTTGCGGATTCTTTCCCACGCGGCGACGATGGTACCGATTTGCGCGGTCAGCTTGATTGCCGTCCGGATGGCGTTTTCGCGGTCGGTTCCGTGTCCTTCACGGTCGTAGAAATCCAGCGCGGAAACCGCCGTGCGCAGAACGTCCATCGGGTCGGCGTCCTTCGGAAACTGACGCATAAACTCGATGACTTCGGCGGGCGCTTCGTAATTTGCGCGAATCTGCGACCGCAAATCTTCCAGCTCGTCTCTCGACGGCAGCCTGCCGTTCCAGAGCAGGTAGACGACTTCTTCAAAATTGGAATGCTCGGCTAAATCGTGAATGTCATAGCCCTGATAAATCAAAATACCCTTTTCGCCGTTCACATCGCCGATTGACGATTGAGCGGCGACGACTCCGCGCAAACCTGCGCTGGCGGTGGCGGCGGCGGTTGAATCTTTTCCGGTTTCCATAAGTTTTCCCTTATAAATATTGAATTTATTGCCTTATTTTAAATTTAGCAAAGACGCTTTCAATAAACAAGTTATTAAAGTAGCGAGCCGCCGCGTAATTTTCCGCCGTTCGGGCGAAGAAACGAAAAACGGAAAACGCTCGCGCCCGGAAAACAGTTAAAGAACATTGTTTTTTATCGTTACACTTAATATCGATTTTTGTTTAAACTTGTTGACTAATTTTATCCATTGTGTTATCTTGTTTTGTATCGTGTCTTCAAGGCACGTGTCCACCCATATAGCCCAATCCAATACAATTTACGCGATTTATCAAAGAGGTTTCGTTAAATGACAAGCAAATCCTTTGAATAAACACTGCAAAAATAATTTCTGAATTATCCGCGGGAAACGGCGATTCGGTTGCCGGAAATTTGCAGACGGAGACTGTCGACTTCTCTTTCGCAAACGCCTTTCAGGATAAGCCGGAGATTTTTTGGTGAGCCCAGGCTTTCGAGTTTTATCTTTAAGGCGCGGTAATTTTTCGTCTGAAAAGGTCACGGAAAACTCGGATGGCTTGTGCATATTTTCTAGGATAAAAATTTAAGTTTAAAATTCTACGGAGACAAAACGAACTATGTTTAATTCAATCAAAATGGTGGTGCAGTCGGCGTTTCTAATGGCTGCTTTCATCGCTCTTGCGGCGGGCGCGGTTTTCGCGCAGCAGACGACCGGCACGGTGACAATGAGCGCGACGGTTTCAAAATTCATCGAGCTGAATTCCGGCGGCGCGGTAACAGTGAACGGAAATTCGGGCGGCGGCGTTTCTACGGACGGCACGACGAACAGCCCGCTTGCCGTTTCGGTAAATCTCGGCGAGCTTGGTCCCGCCAATACGAACAGCTTTGTAACGGCTACCGTCCCGCTCAAAATCAGGAGCAACGCGGCTTACGTCCTTTCGATGACGGCGACCGTCACCAGCACGGGCACAACCGCCAACAAGATTTCCGCTTCCGACGTCGGCTTCGGTTTGGGAACGGTAACGCGCACGGGAACGGGCGTTAATACTTCCGGCACGGACACGAACGCCACTTCCGGCGACCCGACGCTGGCGGCAAACGGCTCGGTCAATGCGACCACCGGAAGATACGAATTTACCGCCGCAAGGTCGAACCTGAGCGCATTTTCGAGCGCGACGACGGCTCTGAGCGGCGCGTATGTTATGAACGCCGTGCCGCGCAGCAACACCAACGGCTTGACCGTTCCGGCGATTTTCGCCATCAAACCGCAGTTTTTTGAAGAAGGCAGCACGACCATCTCGACGACCTTCACCGTCAGCGCGCCCTAAATCCGATGAAAATGCTCGATAGTAAACCGGTCGCTGCGATTTTGATTTTCGTTTGCCTGGCTTTGACGTCGGCGAATGAGGCTCGCGCGCAATCGCAGAATTTCGACATCAGCAGCGGCGGGCAGCCCACCATTACCGGGGCTTTAAACGGCTCAGTCAGCGGCAGCGCAAGCCCGACACAGAATCTGACGGTCACGATTAATTTCGGAGAGGTTTCCGTTTTAAATACCAACAGCCTTATAAAAGTCGTCGTTCCGGTCGCCGTTCGCAGCTCTCAGCCGTATCAGGTGATGGTTTCCCTCAGCGGCACAGCCAACGCGGACGCGCGCGCCCTACAGTTTTCCGACATCGGTTTTGGAGTGAACAATATGCGGATTCTCGGAAACAAGGCGCAAATCTGCACGAACGGCAGCCACGTTTTCAGAACGCCCTTCGGCGGCGACCCTTCGACGGGCGCAGCCGTTAATTCGGCGGGTCGCGTCGCATATCGCTCGTCGCTGGCAAGCGTTTCAAGCGGCTCGACGGTTATCCTGTCCGGTCCGAAGCTGACGCAGGGAACGGGCAGCAGCCGCAGAGACGACGACGGCTGGGTTTTCGACGTGATTCTCGTGATTACGCCGCAGTTTTTTTCGGCTGGCTCGACCGGCGCGACGCTGACCTTCAGCATTTCGCCCGGACCGAACGTTCAATGTTAGAAATCCTATGAAAATAAATAAACTTTTCCTTTTGCCGCTTTTGCTTTCAATCTGCGCCGCGAGCGTTTTTTCGCAGGACGGCGGCAGCGGCATTGCGATGGCGCCCGCGCGCGTCGAGCTGGAAATGCAGCCGGGAACGGAAACCACGTTCGTCGTCAATCTCGACTACCGCTCGTCGGCTGGCGGCGCGGCAAAACCCGCCAGAATAGTGGCGAGCCTCAACGATTGGGGCATCACGCCGGACGGGCGCGTCGAGTTTTACAAGGCGGGCACGCAGCCCGGTTCCGCAAGTCGCTGGGTCATTTACAGCCCCGCGGAAACAACCGTCGCGCCCGGCAGCGTTCATTCAATTCGCGTGACGATTTCCGTTCCGCCGGACGCCGCGCCGGGCGACCACCTGGCGGCGCTGATTGTCGAAGAAAGACCGGAAAGCATTAAATTAAACCGGAACGAGCGACAGGTCGTCGTCCGTTATCGAATGGCTTCTATTTTCTACGTCAAGGTCGGAAAGCTCTCGCGGCGCGGCTCGCTGGAAAACCTGCGCGCGGAAATTTCGCCGAAAGGCATCCTCGTCACGCCGACGCTCAAAAACGAGGGCAACAGCGCTCTGCGACCGACCGCTTCGCTTAAAATTCTCGATTCCAAAGGCAATCCGGCGGCGGAACTCTCTGAAATCGAAGCGCTTCCCGTGCTCGGCAATTCCGTTATCAGCCAGGCGACACTGCTCGAAAAAGAACTGCCGCCGGGCGTTTACACGGTCAAATACAGGGTCGATTTCCAGGACGGGAGCCGCCCCGTCGAAGGCGTCACGGATTTAACGGTAAAAGACACGAACAGAAACCGGGTCAATCTCGCTTCCAATCAGCCTGCGAATTAAAACCGGACAATATCTCACAATGCCCGGACATTTTCCGCACGGCATCAATTCCCTTTTTTAAACAACTCGCTTGTTCGGCATCAAATCAAAATTTCGCTCCCGGCTTTCCGGCGAATTCTCCGCGTTTCGCCGATTGATTTCGCGTCGGCTCAAACGGCGCGAAATTTCGATTTGCCTGTTGTTGTCGCTAACCGTTGCAGCGGCGGCGCATCTCGAATCGTATGCCGCGCCGACTGCCGACGCTGGTGGCGCGAGCAATTCGGAATCGTCGCCGCAGAATCCGGTAATCGTCGTTAACGGGCGAACTTTGACCGGCGTCAACAGCTCGCCTCAACAGCGAAACGGGAGATATTTTCTGCCCGTCGCGAGCATTGCAAACGCCCTCGGCGATGTTTTTAACGTCGAGGCGAATTCCCGCGTCGTCAAGGTTCGGCGGCAAACCGGAATCGAGGCTGAATTCGACGCCGGCTTTAACCGGATTCGCGAAAACGGCTCAATCGTACTGGTCGTTTCAAATTCTTCGGAAATCATTTTTCCGCCGAACGCGTCCGAATTGATGCTGCCGGTCGAGATAGTTTCCGGGCTTCTGGGCGTTTCGATTCGTCTCGACCCGGAGCAGAAAACAATCTTCGTCACGCGCGGCGGCGAGGTCGCGCCGGACATTGTCAGAACCGGCGCGGCGCGGCGTTCCGTTTTCGAGATGTATCAGGCTGATTACGAATACGGTTTTAACCGCTACGCTTCCTCGTTCAATCAAAACCTGATTTTATCCGCCGCAGGTCGATTCGCCGACGGTCGCTTTACGCTTTTAACCAATCTGAGCGGTGGCGACGGCGGCGGCGGGACAAAGCTGCTGAATTTCCGCAGCGGCACGTTTATGTTTGAACGCGCGGGCGGGCAGAAATTCATCGCCGGAGAATTCGGCAGCGGAACGGATTTGCAGTTTATGTCGGCGACGGTGCGCGGCGCTCTGGCGCAAATCCCGTTCGGCGACTTTCGGGTGACGGCTTTCGGCGGGCGCTCGAATTCGGGGGCGTTTTTCCCTTTCGCGCTTCAGACTGCGGGCGGCATCGAATTTCCGGCTGCGAAACACAACTGGCTGCAATACGACACGAATATCTTCGGCGCATCCGCCGCCTACGATTCTTCCGTCAACCGGGCGAGAAAAAGCGTGAGCCGGTTTGCGTTTTCGTCCGGCGCGATGCGGTTTTCGTCGCCGTCGAGAAGCGGCGAGATGCTGACCGGCGGCGTGCAATACGCGACCAACCGCCTGCGCCTGCAAGCGGACGCCGCAGTCGGAAATTTTTCCGGTTTTCGCGGCAACAGCGGCAACACTATGCGGGTCGAAGGCTTCGGCGCGGCGACCGATTTTTCCGCTTCGTTCCGGATTCTCGAAAATCTGACCGTTCAGGGACGCTTCGCCTTTATCGGAAAAAACTTTTTCAGCCCGCAGGCTGGACAGCGCGAGCCGGTCAAACTGGCGGCGGGCGGCATTTCGTGGCAGCCGAAAAAATGGCTCGCGGCTTCAATCAGCGGAAGCGAGTCCGCTCGCCCGAACGACGGCACGCTGACGATGACAGGCAGCGGCGGCGACGGCGCTCCGCTCCGCGACAGGTTCGTCACGACGACGCTGAATCTGACGCCCGGCGTTTTGCCCAAAATCTTTTTCTCTCACACCGAAAGCTCGACGCCGCAAATCCGGCGCGCTTCGTTTACGCTTCTGAACGCCTCGCAGGATTTTTCGCGCTGGCGTCTTTTCGCAAACGCGACGCGGATAAAAACCTTCGGCGCAGCTTTATTAAATGGACAGCTCGGCGCGAATTTTCGCCTGAACGACGCGCACGCTTTTGAAATCAGCCAATCGCTCGGCACCGGCGGAAGCCTCGGCGGGCTTATCGACTGGCGAGGCTCGAATTTCCTCAATAATCGTCTAAATTTAAGCGCGGGTTTCGGCTACACGCGCAGCGGCGGCTCGCCCTTTGCCGCATCCGAACGGTTGAGCGCCAGCGTGCGCCTGCCGCGTCAAAACGTGCTTCAAATCAGTTATCTGCAAACACGCGGCACGCCGGTTCTGCTCGTCAGCGTGCGCGGCGCGCTTTTCAAAAAACGCGCGGCGGAAATCGTTTCGGGCGCGCCGATTTCCGAGATAAATTCTTACGGCTCGTTTTCCGGGCGCGTCTACCAGGACATAAACCTCGACGGAAAGTTCGACGACGGCATCGACCAGCCGCAGGCGAACGTCAAAGTGCGCGTGGACGGCAGCCGCTACGTCGAATCCGACGCCGAAGGATTTTTCAAAATCGAGGGCGTGAAAACCGGGCAGCACCGGGTTTATCTGGATTTGCTTTCGGTTCGCGCCGACCTGACGCTGCTCGGCAAAGCGGAACAAACGGCGGAGCTGTTTGCGGGAAGCGATACGCACGTGGATTTTCGACTCGTCCGCACGGGACGCATCAGCGGCACGGTCTGGCTCGACACGAACGAAAACGGCAAAATCGACGAAAACGAAACGCCGCTCGCAGACGTGCGCGTCGTCTGCGGCGACGGGCGCGACACGCTGACCGACGCCGACGGCGCGTTTACAATCGGCGACCTGCCGCCCGGAGAGTACGTCGTTTTACTGGATGAAAAAACCCTGCCCGAAAAAACGAAATCCGCGCTGTCGACGCTTTCCTTAAAAGTTTCAGCCGCGCGCGAAGCCGGGGGCGCAAATTTTCCGGTCATAGCCGTTCCCGCCGAAATCAAGCGATTTACCGCGCGGGCGAAAGAATAATTTCATCCGCCGGTTCGGAATCAATTCGCCCGCCGCAATAAGATTTTCTGGTGCGCCTTCGCCTTCAGCAGACGCTCCGCCGAATCCCGAAAAGCGACAATTTCCAGAAAGCCCGCGCTTCCCGCAATCGAAAAAATTTCTCCTTTTCCGGCTTCGGCGTAAAACTCCCGATGCTTTTCGATGCGCGTTTCGTTGACTTCGAGCGTGAATTCAGCGGGCAAATCTTCCGTCTTCAAGTTCGTCACGAGATTGCCGAAACGGTCGATGTGAATTATCTCGGCTTGCGTTTCCGTTTCGGAAATTTTTCGCGGCTGGGGATTTTCAAATTTGACGAAATCGTCGATTTCATTTCCGAAGCTTTCCGGCGCGATGCCGTTTGAAAGATGCGCGGCGACCGGCGCAAAAACGTCGCGCCCGTGAAAAGTCCGGCTGACCTCGGCTGCAAAATACTTCTCGTTCGTCAATTCAAAAACGCGAAAACCGCGAGGCGAAAGCGGCGACGGCGACGGCGGCTCGTTTTCCCCGTTCCCGACTTCATCAAACACAAAGCTCAGCAAACCGTTATCCGGCGCGAGAAAAAAATAATCTGCGGTTTCGAGCAATATCGCCCGCCGCGCAGAGCCTACGCCGGGGTCGACGACGCAGACGTGAATCGTCTTGGGCGGAAAATTTTTATAATAATTGGCGAGCGTGAAAGCGGCTGCGGAGACGTCCTGCGGCGGGATTTCGTGCGTGATATCTATCACGCTCGCCTGCGGATTAACGGATAAAATCGCGCCTTTCATCGCGCCGACAAAATAATCTCTCGTCCCGAAATCCGTCAGCAATGTTATCGCGCCCATAAAAAAATTATCCACGATTCCGCAGACAAAACCAAAACCGGTCTATCGCGAAATCGTGGAATTTTTCATTTAACATTTATCATTTAACATTTATCATCTCGATTCCTGATAAATGTTAAATGTTCAATGATAAATGTTATCTGATTTGCGTTTCGTAAGCGGTTTTAATCCGCAATTGCTGACCACGAGCGAGGCTGATGTGACCGCCACGGTCGACGAC
>JALZHR010000230.1 GCA_030860665.1 Acidobacteriota bacterium | reverse complement strand
GCAGCATCCTGACGTCGTCGTGCTCCGAATAGGCTTCTTCGGTCAATTCCTCGGTTTCGTCGAATTGTTCCATAGCCGGATAAAGAATCTGCTCTTCGGCGTCGGCGTGCACGGTCAAAGAGTGTTTTAATTTTTCAAAAGTCGCCGTGTAGGAGCTAATTTCTGCGGGGGCATTGCCGCCGCCAGCGCCTTCAAGCTCGGCAATCAGACTGTCCACTTCGCGGTGGTCTCGTTTTAAAAGTTCGGTCGCGTTCATCGTCCTTCTCCTTATGAATCCGTTTTTTATTGCGAAAAACAGAAAAGAGCAAAAGCTATGCCGATTTTCTTCGCCGGGCGGCTGACATTATGAATTTCGATAAAAAAGGGCGAATTTAAGAAAAATAATTTTGTTATTCGCCGAAAGCTGAGCCGCCGGTTGCCCTAATTTAATACGCTCTCGCTGTATTCTAATCCTTCACTCGCGCGGCGGAAACACGCGTAAAATTCGATATTGCCGCTCTTAACGCGGGCAGGAACGATTTTTGCAGACAAAAGCTTCTACATAATAATTATAAAATTTTGCAAGGAGGCAGAATGAGCAATCAACAAAACGACCCGCAATACGGCGCGGATTATCACGGAGATATAAAAATCAGCGGCAACGAGGAAATGCCGAGCGGCAGCGAGCAGCCGAATTCAAAAAGAGACCAGGAATTCGTCTCTTCCGCGCAGGCGGTGGCGAACAGCAGCGGCACGACCGGCGAGGGAAATTCTGACGAGCAGCGCCAGCCGGACATCAAGCCGAGCGAGGTCGGCAGCGGTAAATCGGGCGACCCCGGACGCACGCCCGGCAAAGCCGAAGGCGAGGACGACAGCTCCGCCACCGAATCGCAGAACAATCAGCAGCAGCAGAATTCCGAGGACGTGGAGAATTACGAGCAGACCAAGGAAAAGAAAATCGCCGAATCGGTTTCCGTCAGCAGTTAAGAAGCCGTTTGAAAATAAAAAGCAAGCCTTTGGACTCTTGCGCCAAAACCTTTGAGCGCTTTGCGTCTGTGCGGGATAAATTACAGCTAAACGTTACCGAACTACCGGCAAAAGGATTTCCTGCAAAGGCGCAAAGCGCGCAAAGGTCGAGGCAAAGATGCAAGGCGCGGAAAGTGATTTTCGAGTGTGAAAAATTTTGAAAGGAAATTTCCCGAGATTATGCAGAATATTCCGAACCCGGACGTGAATTCGCCGGAAGTTGACAGCACAAATCAGAACAACAGCGATATTGAGCCGTCGCGCTCGGACAAAAACGACGAGGCGATTCCGGTTCCGCCGGACGAGCAGCCGACCGTTCCGATTGAAGACCCGCCGGAGGTGCGCAATCAGCCGCCCGTCGGCGAGGACGGGAGCGAACCGGCACAGATAGTTTGATGACGGGCAATCAAAAAAGAAAACCGCGGGCGAAGATTTTTATTTTCGCGCGCGGTTTTCTTTTTGTGCGGCGCAAAAAGCGAGACGCCTTGTATCCAATAGCTACAAAGCGCGACGGATTCGTATCTTATCCATACGAATATTTGGCGTATTCGCTTCTGGCATCGCTCTTGCAGACTTTCCGGTTTCTGATTTTGAAATTCGGCGGAAAGAGAGAAGTCGGACGCGCCGGTTCGCGGATAGATGCGCCGGAGCATTTTTTTTATCTATGGAAAAAGCGAAAGCTGAATGAAAATTTTAATTCTGATTTTGAATTTTGAACATCCGGTTTAACGGCAAACTCAAAACTCAAAATTTTTTTATCTGAAAAAGGGGAATCTGCAATGAAACTGAATCTGAAAAAAATAAACGAACAGGTCATAGTGATAACGGGCGCGACGAGCGGCATCGGCTTGACGACGGCGCGGATGGCGGCTGAAAAAGGCGCGAAGCTGGTTCTGGTGGCGCGCAACGGCGATGCCCTGCGCGAGCTTGCCGACGAACTGAGCGCCGACGGCGTGCGCGTAATTTATTCGATTGCCGACGTCGCCGACGAATCGGCTCTGCGCCGCGCGGCTGAAATCGCGAAAGCGAATTTCGGCGGCATCGACACCTGGGTCAACAACGCGGGCGGCTCGGTTTACGGGCGGATTATGGACGTGCCGACCGAAGATTTGCGCCGCTTGTTCGAGACGAACGTCTGGGGCGTGGTCAACGGTTCAAAGGTCGCCGTCGAACATTTACGTGAACAGGGCGGCGCGCTCATCAATATCGGCAGCGAAGTTTCGGACGCGCCCGTGCCCTTGCAGGGAATGTATTCGGCGTCGAAGCACGCGGTCAAAGGCTTTACCGACGCTCTGCGGATGGAACTCGAAGCGGACGGCTTGCCGATTTCGGTGACTTTGATAAAGCCGACCGCCATAAATACGCCGTTCGTCGATAACGCGAAAAATTATCTGCCGTATGAGCCGCAATTGCCGCCGCCGCTTTACGCGCCGGAGCTCGTGGCGGAAGCGATTCTCTACTGCGCCGAAAATCCGACGCGCGATTTCTTTGTCGGCGAAACGGCGAAGACGCATTCGTCGATGATGCAGAACGCCCCGCGCCTGTATGAAAAGATGAACGAGATGATGATTGACTCGATGCAGAATTCAGGCGAACCGGCGCAGCCGCATCGCCCGGACGGCTTATACGAAACCAATTCCGATTTGCGCGAGCGCGGCGCGCCCGAACGCTTTACGATGGAAACGAGCGTTTACCAGAAAGCGAAAATGCACCCGTTTTTAAGCGGCGCGCTGGCTGTCGGCGCGGGCTTGGGTCTCGCCTATCTGCTCGGCTCTCGAAAAGCTATGGTCGGAAGCAGCGCCAGCCCTACGCCGGATAATCTATCGGAAGCCAACCTGTTCGGTGTCCGCGAAAAAATGCAGGTTTACGGCGCGGACAACGTTTACGTCGGCACGGTCGACCGCGTGGAAAACGGCGAAATGAAACTGGCGCGCAAAGACTCGCCGGACGGTAAACATCATTTTATCGCGCTGGACGCGGTCGAAGGCGTCATCGGAAACCGGGTGATGCTGTCGCAGACGTCCAATCAGGCGCAGCAAATGTGGCGAACGGCGGACGATGACGCTACCGCTGCGACGGGTTTCGCCACTGCTGCTGATTCTTCCGAATCGACAAGCGGGCAACAGACAGACACTTTGTCGAAAAGCATCGGCAGCGGTCGCTAGATAATAAAACGAGCCGCAAAAAAAATCGTCCGACTTGATACAAGTCGGACGATTTTTTTTCTTTAGAATTGTCTGGTAATTATATTTCCGGCTTGTGTTTTATCGCTTCTGTCGGATTCTTCGGCTGGCTCTATGAATTGCCGCCAGCTTTAGCCGGTGGATAAAAATTGAAAAAGATAAAAGGCTTTAGCCGAATTTAATTAAAAAAACAATCTTCCTATCTGCTTCAGCGGAAACTTGGGCTAAAGCCAAAAGGATTGTTAATAAATAAACTTCGGCTATAACCGATTGTCTTTTCCATTAATCTATCCACTAGCTGAAGCCAGCGGCAATTCATAAAGCTGCGGCTATCAGTAAAGTGGAACATTGATTGAACACTCGCCTGCAAACGAAAAAAGCGGAGTCCGTTCGGACTCCGCTTTTGCCTTTTCTTCAAAGTTTATTTATTTATTGAAGAATTCGGAAGGTCACGCTCTTCAGCGCCGGGTTAACGGTGAAGCGGACGAGTCTCGTTACTCCGAGCGAGCCTGCCGCGCCGCCGCTGGTCGCCGTGCTGCTGGTGCTGCCGGTGCGCGTTCCGCCGTTTTCGTTCGGCGAGCCGTTCGGCAGAAGCTGCGTCGTCGCGATGTTGAAATTCGCGGGACCGTTGGCGAATCCGAGGACGCGAAGAATATACTTCGTGTTCGGCTGGACGGCGGACGAAACGAATTCCGTCGCGGTCGCGCCTGCCGAGCGCGTCAGCACCTGACCGCTGACCGTGCGAAGCTCGAAGTCGAGGTCGACAGCCGTCGGCGAAGTCAGCAGGGCTTCGAGGAACAGAGCGTCGTTTTTCGTCGTGATTTCCACGTCGTCCCACGTGATGCCCTTGAACATCGGGTTGCCCCAGGTCGCGCTCGTTCCACCCGTTGCGGTCGGTTCGCCAGCCGCCAGCGCGCCGGTCCTGGTTTCGTTATACAGCGAGTAGACTACCGGAGCCGGCGGGTCGCTCGTTCCGTCGCCGCCCTGCGAGCCGGTGCCGACGGTCGAGCCGCCGAACGCGCCGCCGCTGATTTTCGCGTCGAAGGTGAACAACTGCGCCGCCGGGTCTTCAAACTCCAGACGTTTCGCGTTCGACGTTGCGCCGAGCGGCAGCGTCTGGTTGTAGATGAACGTGTTGCCGCCCTGGTCGGCGTTTTTGACTCTGACGGTCGGGTTCGAGATGTTCGTAACCTGGAACGAAATCGGACCGTAAATCGTCTTGTCGGTCGAGAGCGCGCCGCGAGCGTTCGTCAGCTTGTTGTCGAAAGCCATCACGCCGTTCGAGAACGTAATGTTCGAGATAGCCGAGTCAATCTGCGCCGTCAAATCCTGCTGCTGGTAGAGCGCGCGGGTCGAGCCGCTCAGGTTCGAGAAGCCGAGCTGTCCGGTCGAGTTGACGCCGATGGCGCGGACGACGTATTCGTGGTCGAACAGATTGCTCAAGCCGACCGGAGCGAACACTTCATAAATAGCGCCTTTGTCTTCAAACGAGGGCTGGTTGCCGTTGACGAAAGCGACGTGGCGGAAGCCGGTCGTCGAAGCGTCGCCATCGGCGAATTCGCGCTTGCCGTTCGGCTCGCGGCGATTTTCAAAGCCGATTCTGCGCTTCAGAACCTGATAGGAAACAGCACCCTGAACCGGCTCCCAGTAAACTTTCAGCGAGTTCGGGCTGGCGGGAACGACCTGCACGTTGGTCGGAGCGTTCGGCGCCTGCTGGTTGCCGACAAAGGGCGTAACCTGCGTCGAAATCGTCGCTTTGCCGCCGGTCACTTCAAGAGCGTTCACGCCGAGTTCTTTCGCCGCAAAGATTTGCTCAATCATCGCGCGGTGCTTGCCGGGCGCGTCCGGGTCGGTCGGGTCTGACGAGTAAAGCATCTGGTCGGCGACAATCATCGCGTCTTTCGCCTTGACGAGCGTGTCGGGCGAGGTCGTGCCGAGAATATACATCGAACCGAGAAAATCGCGCTCGAAAATTTCCGTGCCTTTGGTGACGACTTTCAGAGCCTGTCCGTCGCTCGGACGCGGACGTTTATAAGAAGCCTGCGGATAAACGCGGTTCATCATTTCGCGGATGTCCCACATCGTGGACATATAGATTTCGCCGTCGCGGTGTTCTTCAAATTCATACGTGCCGGCGTTGTTATACGTGGCGATGTCCGAGTATTTCAGCGTCGAGCGAGCCGAGCGAATGTAGGCAACCGAGTCCGGGTCGCGACCGCGGTCGCGGAAACGCTGGCGATAGCCTTTCGCATTGACGACGTAATCGCCCAAGCTGGGGTTGTCGGTAATCGTAAACGCCCACATATCAGCCTGACCTTCGTTCAGCGCCGAGCCTTCAATGCCTTCCAGACCGGCAATCGGGCTGGTGATGGCGTGCATACCTTCGTGATAGGGAACCGTGCCTTCCAGCGCCAAATCGTTCAGCAGATAGCCGTGACCGTAGAAGGTCGGATTGACGACGACCGGCGATTTTTCGGCGGTGATTTCTTCAATCAGGCTCGTCACGTTGACGGCGATGGCGTTGTCTAGACCGAGCAGTTTTTTCGACAAATCCGGGTCGGTAGGGCTGGGAACAGGGCAGTTCGACGGGCAGCCTAACAGCGGCAGCACGGCGTAAATGTTCGGGAAATGGACGGTCGCCGGAAGCGGAATCGTCTTGTTCGGGTATTCATCCGGGAACTGTCCGGGCAATCCGTTGCGATTGTCGCCCGCGATGTGCAGGTAATCGACGTATTCGAGCAGGTAGGTCACGAAGAAGAAAGCGTTGATTTCGTCCTGGTGCTCAGCCGGTTCGGCAAACTGGTCTTGTTCATTGGTGCGCGCCTCGAAAGCGGTCGGGTCGTCCTTGCGGAAATGCCAAGTGCCGAGCGCCGCCTGCGCGAAAGGCTGTTTGGTCGGCAGAACGTTGTTGACGAGCGCGTGCGTGCCGGTCAGCGTTCCGTTCAAGCCGGTCACGACGTTCGACTGGTCGAACGAGCGAAGTTTAACGCGAACCTGTCCGCACGGAGCGGTGATGCCCTGCTCGTTGACGCAGTCTTTAATAATCGACTGGTCTTTCAGTTCCGGCGTAATGTCCGGATATTTCGGATAGATGTCGCCCGTGAACGGGTGAACCGGGTTCTGCTGGAAGTTTACGAAATCCTTGCGCGCGACGATTTCGCCCGTGTGCGCGTCGATTGAATAGGCATACAAACCGAACGGGTTGGTTGACATTTTCGCCACTTTCCAGACGAGCTTATAACCGTCGGCGGTCGGGTAGATGCCGAGCTTCGGCTGAAGATTGTTGACGACCTGCGTCTGCTGCGAGACGACGTTCAGCGCGGGCTGAAACAGGTTCGACGCGGAGTTGACGATGTTGTTGCTATACTGCGCCAAATCGGCATCAACCTTCGAGCGAGCCTGTTCGGCTGAAATCGAAGGCGTCGTGTTGACGTTGACGTCGCGGAAATACGGACCCGAAGCCATAATGACCTGCTTGTTCGCGTTCATCACGATGCCGATGCCGCCGTCTTTGACGTCGATGCCGTTAAAAGTCTGGCTGAAGCGAACCAAATAACCGCCGAGAGCCTCGCGCTGGCTGAAAAGCTTTAAATCGCTGACATTGGCGACGCCGAACGCGGCTGCGTTCTGCTGGATAAACGCGCGACCGGCTTCTTCGGGCGTGCCGGAAAACGGCTGGCTGGCGAAATCGTAAACCACGTCGGGCGAGCCGCCGAAAGCGTTCCAGCGAACCGTCATATTCGACGCGTTGGTCGAAGTCTTTAAAGCGTTCAGCGCTTCGAGCTGTTCGCCCGTCGCGGCGCGCAAGCCCGCGACCGCGCTCGTTAAATTCAAGTCGAAATTTTTCGCCGGGCGATAATACAAATTACCGACGCTGGTCGGCGACTGGCTGCTCGACGAAGCCTCCGTCGTCAGCGACGGAACGTAAAGCGCCGTCAAAACGAGCGACCAGAATAATAATACCGTTAAAATTTTAAAACCCGCCTTTTCAGTGGTTTTACCGTTAACTGTTCTTCCCTTCATTGCATCCTCCAAAAGAAACTGAAAAAAATTTGTGTTGCTAAGTGTTTCCAAGATAACTTTCCCGACTTGAGAAAGGCTTGACCCGGAGATTTGCGGTTATTTCTCAAGACTTGAGG
>JALZHR010000088.1 GCA_030860665.1 Acidobacteriota bacterium | reverse complement strand
GGAGCAGAAACGGGTAGGATTCCTTTTCGCTCAAGCCGAAACCGGCGGTCAGGCTGTCGCCGAAGGCGATGATTTTCGGTTTGTCCGTGTTGGTCGCCGGAATCGCTTTCGCCGCGTCCTTCGGCTTTTGATTTTTCAGCCTGCTCGCTTCCGTGCCGCAAGCCGCCGCAAATATCGAGAAAACCAGAAAGGCGATTAAGACAAATGTATTTTTTTCTTTCGAGAACATAATATTTACCTGAAACCGAATTTTAGATGCGGGTTTCGCGTATTTTGTTTAGTCTAAATGTTTGGTTAAGATTAATTTTAAGCCGTCTCGAAAATACGCTCCGCGACCGTTGCGATTGAAAAGATTAACGCACGCGGCGCGCGGTAAAAGCCGCGAAAAGTATTTTGTATTTACGAAACGGCTCGCTGATTGCAACGCAATGATTCAACTTAAGAATATCACCAAAATCGTTCGCTCGGGCGCGGAAGATTTAACCATTCTGGACGACGTCTCGCTGGAAATTCCCGACGGCGAGTTCGTCGCCGTGACCGGCGCTTCGGGCAGCGGAAAATCGACGCTGCTCGGTCTGATTGCGGGCTTGGACGCGCCGACTTCCGGCGAGATTCTGATTGACGGCGAGTCGATTACCGCGATGAACGAAGACGCTCTGGCGCGTCTCAGAAGCCGGAAAATCGGCTTTGTCTTCCAATCGTTTCACCTGATTCCGTCGCTGACCGCCTTTGAAAACGTGCTCGTCCCGATGGAAATCTCCGGCTTTAAAAACGCGAAGGAAACCGCGCAGAAACTGCTCGCCGACGTCGAGCTGACGAATCGCGGGCATCATTACCCGTCGGAGCTGTCGGGCGGCGAGCAGCAGCGCATCGCCATCGCCCGCGCCTTCGCCAACCAGCCGAAAATCCTGCTCGCCGACGAGCCGACCGGCAACCTCGACTCGCGCAGCGGCGCGCACATCTTCGATTTGATGACGCGCCTGCACGACGACAATCAGACGAGTTTAGTTTTAGTCACGCACGACCTGGAACTGGCAAACAAGGCGCACCGGCAAATCCGCCTGCGCGACGGAAAAGTTATCAGCGATGAAATTAACCGCAGAGACGCCGCAGACGCAGAGATTTTAAGAATATGAAACAACGGATTAACACGGAAAGACACGGATTTTTATGAAAAATAAATCCGCGATAATCTGCGTTAATCCGTTGTTTCTTTCTCTGCGTCTCCGCGTCTCCGCGGTGAAAATTTATGAATTTTATTTTTAACTTAACCCTTCGGGAAATCCGCTCGTCGTGGCGGCGCTTGCTGTTTTTCTTTTTGTGCATTGCGGTGGGCGTCGGGTCGGTCGTCGCGCTGCGGTCGCTGATTCAGAATCTCGGGCGCGCGGTGGCGGGCGACGCGCGCGGGCTTTTGACGGCGGATTTTGAAATCAGCTCGACCAATCCCTTTACGCCGAGCGAGCTTTCGGCGATTGAGAGCGTCATCGGCAGACACTCGAACCTCGTCGAAGCGCGCGACGAAACCGTCCAGAGCGCCGCGATGACTCGCACCGCCGACGATTTTCAGTTTGTCGAGCTGAAAGGCATCGAGCCGCCGTTTCCGCTGGTCGGCGATTTCGTTTTGGCTAACGGTCAGGCTTTCGATTTTTCGCTGCTGGCAAACAAGGGCGCGGTCGTGCAGGCGACGCTTTTGGAAAAATTGAATCTGAAAATCGGCGATAAAATCCGCATCGGCGAGGCGAATTTCGAGATTCGCGGCGCGTTTGACGAAGAGCCGGGCGGAACGGGCGGCTTTCGTCTGGGTCCGCGCGTTTTTATCGAGAAAAAATTATTCGACGAAGCCGGGCTGACGCAGTCGCGCATCCGGCGCAGGATTCTGTATCGCACATCGGGCGACCCGACGCCGCTGGTTTCCGAGCTGCGGCAGGCGCTGAAAGGCACGATTCTGACCGTCAATTCCTACAAGGAAGCGCAGGAAAACCTCGGCGAGCAATTCGAGCGGACGGAGAATTACCTGGCGCTGACCGGCTTGCTGATTCTGGTTCTGGGCGGCATCGGCGTCTGGAACGTGGCGCGCGTTTTCGTCGAGCAGAAACGCAAAACGGTCGCCGTTTTGAAATGCCTCGGCGCGGGCGGCGGGCGGATTATCGCGGTTTATCTTTTGCAGATTCTGGCGCTCGGCGCGGTCGGCAGTTTTTTCGGCGTTCTGCTGGCGCAGGGCGCGCTGTGGCTGATTCGTTACCGGTTCGCCGAGGCGCTGCCGGAAAGTATGTCCTACGTCGTGCAAACCTCTGCCGCGATGCAGGGCGTTCTGCTCGGTTTGCTGATTTCCCTGTTGTTTTCGCTGCTGCCGCTTTTGCAAATCAGAAATATCAAGCCGAACCTGCTTTTGCGCGACGAAAACAACGAGAAATTGCGGCGGCTCGACTGGACGCGGCTGATTTTCGCTTTCGTCTGCCTGGCGGGCTTGCTCGGGCTGGCGATCTGGCAAGCCGGTTCGATAAAAATCGGCGCGGCGTTTCTGGGCGGCTTGGCGGCGACTTCGCTGATTTTGTATCTGGCGGCGGTCGGTCTGACTTTGATTTTAAAAAAGATGCGGAAATTTTCGTCGTTTTCGGTCGGTCAAGCCGTCAACTCGCTGCATCGTCCGGGCAACCAGACGCGCGTCGTACTG
>JALZHR010000219.1 GCA_030860665.1 Acidobacteriota bacterium | reverse complement strand
TGCCCGTCGCGAAAGCCGATGATTTTGCCTTTAATAATGCTTCCGTCCTTCAGGCGAATGGTGTCCGCCAGAGCCAGCGCGCAGAGGCACAAAACGAGACTCAATGCCAAAGTCACACGAAAAAATTTGGATTTCAAAAACATATTACCTCCAAAGGATTTCAAATTTTCAGATTTAATGGTTGTCGAATTTGCGACCGTGCAAAGAGACGTTTTAACGAAAACCTTTTCAGGGAAAGTGGCTTTTAAAACTAATTGCCCGAACAATTTTGAGAGTTGAAAAAACAGCGACGCACAAATTCAAGGCGATTATACAGAAATTTTCCCGATATGTTAACCGGCAATAGCGAAAAGTGAAAAGTGAATAGTGAATAGTGAAAGACAATCATTAACTATTCACTTTTCACTTTTAATTATTCACCTTTCACCAGAGCGTCGGCAATGTCGTTTGCCGCGTTCGGGCGCGCGAATTTTACGGCGTTTTCCTTCATAAAGCTGAATCTTTGATTGTCTTTTAAAAGCTGCTCGACCTTGTAGCCGAGCGTGGCGAGGTTGTTGCAGCGAATCGCCGCGCCGTTTTCCAGCAAGTGGTCTGAGTTGCGTTCCTCCTGACCGGGAATCGGGTTGACGATGATGAAAATCAAGCCTTTTGCCAGCGCTTCGCAGGTCGTCAGACCGCCGGGCTTGCCGACGACCAAATCCGAAGCCGACATATATTCGTCCATCGCGGTCGTGAAACCGACCGGAATGACGCGGCAGGTTTCGCTTCCGTTCTGCGATTGCTGCTGCTGCGCCAGCTTGTTTTTTAATTCTTCGTTGCGCCCGCACATCGCCAGAATCTGCACGGGTTGTTTAATCGTTTGCAGAGATTTCAGCAAAAGCTCGATGCGCCCGACGCCGAAACCGCCCGCCGAAAGGATAATCGTCGGCTGGTCGGCGTCCAGATTGTATTTTTCGCACATCGCCCGCTTGTCTTTCGTTTCGGCGAAAACCGGGTCAATCGGGATGCCGGTGACGGAAATCTTTTCGGCGGGAAAGCCGAGCGTTTCCAGATAATATTTCGTTTCGTCCAGCGCGACGAAATAACGCTCGTAATTGCGGCACAGCCACAGCGCGTGCAAATCGAAATCCGTGACGACAATCGCCTGCGGGCAGCTCAGTTTGCCTTTCGCCTTCAAATCGGAAATGATTTCGGCGGGCAGAAAATGCGTGCAGACAATCCAGTCGGGCTGATACCCGCGCACCATTTTGACGAGCGGCTGCGTGTTCAGTTTTTCCAGAAACAGCCGCCGCTTCTCGTTTTTCCACGGCTCGTCAAACTGCTCGTACATCCAGCCGAGAACTTCCGGCATATTGTTGACCAAATCGATGTAGGATTTCCCGTAAATCTGCCGGAAAAGCGGGTTGGTGAAGTCCAGCGTGTCTTCGTGACGAATCTCAGCCGCCGCGTTTTTCAGCCGGAACGCTTTTTCCAGAGCCTGCGCCGCGCGCGTGTGACCGTTGCCGACCGAAGCCGAAAGAATCAGGATTTTTTTGAACATAAAAAAGATTGAAAATAAGACTGTTACGAAGCGTGTTATTCTAACTGAAAAGTGGAAGCTGAGAAGTAAAAATCTGTTCTCAGTTATTAGTTATCAGTTATCAGTTAAAAGAATGCAGATTACTTTTCGCCAGATAAAGATAAAGGATTTTGAGTTTTTATGGCAACTTCAAAACGCCGCGCTGAAAAAATATATCGCGGCGACGTGGGGCTGGGACGAAGCCTGGCAAAGACGGCATTTTGCGGAAAAATTTAACGAGCGGCGCGCCGGCGTAATCGTCGCGGTCGGCGGAAAAGACGCGGGATTTCTGTGGATTAGCGAGAAAGAAACCGAAACAATGCTGATTTCGATTCACCTTTTGCCGGAATTTCAAAACCGGGGCGTCGGCACGAAATTGATAAAAGACGTGCTCGCCCAATCAAAAGCCAAAAACAAACCCGTTCGCCTACAGGTTTTAAAAGTAAATCCCGCCCGAAATTTATATGAAAAGCTCGGCTTTAAAGTCTGCGGCGAAACCGAAACGCATTTTCTGATGAGATTTCCGGTCGAAGATTTAGCCGCAGAGAACACGGAGAAATACAGCGAGGAATAAAATCACGAACGGGCACACATCAACGAAATTTTGAAACGGAATACACAAAAAAGCGGAATGCGGAATGCGGAATGCGGAATGCGGAAATATGCAATTCTGCGTTCCGCTTTTCTTTCGTTCTCTGCGGTTAAATTTCTGATATTTCCGAAAAATCTTGCTTTTATCTCCGTAAAGAACTATAAACAGAGGCGTATAAAAAAATTCCCCCGCTTTTCCAATCGCTTTATAGTTTCGTAAAGGAGTTTTGCCTTGAGAAGAATATTTAATTTATTCGGTTTGGCAGTCGTCTTCGGCGTTTTATCTTTGACGACGAGCGTCAGAGCGGAGATAAGCTTTACCGCGACCTTGAGCGGCGCGCAGGAAGTTCCGCCGACCACTACGTCCGCCAGAGGCTTCGGCATCGTGACGCTGAACGATGCCGAGACGCAGATTCGTTTTTCGCTCACGTTTTCCGGCTTGAGCAGCAATCAGACGGCGGCGCACATACACGGCGCGGCGGCAATCGGCGCAAACGCTCCGGTGCTTTTCAACATCGGCTCGACCGGCGCGACCAGCGGAACGTTTACCGCGCTGACGCAGAACGTGACGCCCGCGCAGGTTCAGCAGCTCAAAAGCGGGCTCTGGTATTTCAACGTTCATTCAAACAGCTTCCCGAACGGCGAGATTCGCGGTCAGATTCTGCCCGCGCCGCCGTTTATCGCAAACCTGAGAGGCTTGCAGGAAGTTCCGTCGAACAATTCCGGAGGAACGGGAATCGGCAAGGTTTTTCTGAACGCGACCGAAGACCAGATTGTCGCGTCGCTGAGCTTTAGCGGTTTGGGCAGCAATCAGACGGCGGCGCACATTCACGGCGCTTCGCTGCCGGGCGTCAATTCGCCGGTGCTGTTCAATATCGGCTCGCAGGGCGCGACTTCCGGCAGCTTTCCCGATTTGTTTTTTGCGGTCACGCCGCAGCAGGTCGCCAATTTAAAAGCCGGATTGTTTTATTTCAACGTTCATTCGAGCGTCTTTCCGGGCGGCGAGATTCGCGGGCAAATCAAGCCGCCGAACAAGCCGCTCGATTTCGACGCGGACAGCCGTTCCGAGCTTGCTCACTACAACAACGGTCACTGGATTCTGATAAGCAGCATCAATCAGGTCGTGACCAGCACGCGCTGGGGATTGCCGAGCGACATTCTCGCGCCGGGCGATTTCGATTTGGACGGAAAAATCGATTTGAACGTCTGGCGAAGCGGCACTTTCTACACTCTGCGCAGCTCGGACAATACGTTTTTCGCGCTCCAGTTCGGCGCTCAGGGCGACGACCCGCGCGCCTGCGCCGACTACGACGGCGACGGCAGGGCTGATTACGCCGTTTATCGCCCGGGAGCGAACACCGCTTCGCAGAGCTTCTACTATATTCAGGGCAGCCTGCGCGGATTTATGGCGGCTCAATTCGGGCTGGGCGGCGACGCTTCGATGCTTGCCGACTGGGACGGCGACCGGATTAACGACATCACGGTTTATCGTCAAAGCACGGGAACGTTTTACGGCGTGCAAAGCTCGAATCAGGGTTTTTACGCGCAGCAGTGGGGCGATTTCACGCGCGACCGCGTGATGACCGGCGACGTGGACGGCGACGGCAAATCCGACCCGCTCGTTTTTCGCCGGACGGGCGCGGAGGCTGGATGGTGGTATGCGCTCGGCAGCAGCTCGCAGGCGTTTTTCGCCGTCAAATTCGGAGTCGGCACGGATACGCCCGTCCCGGCTGATTTCGACGGCGACGGAAAAACGGATTTCGCCGTTTACCGCACGTCGCAGGGCGCGTGGTATATTGCCGGTTCGACCGGCACGTTTCTGGAATATTTTTCGCCCGGCGGCGGAGTGCCGATACATTCATATCTGGTTCGTTAAATTCGATAAAATGCGGCAGCGGGCGGCGGGTCGGTAAAAGACTCGCCGCTTTTTTTGCGGAAAGTTCTTAATATTTTCGGCTATAATCGCTATAACGAGCGGAGAATCGAGTTAATGGACAATATTTACACCTATCTTTACGACGCCAGAGGAAACGACAAGGAAATAACATTTAGCGGCGTCGAATCCATCCAGTTAGAAAAAAGTCATCTTCTCTGGATAAACATCCTGAAGCGCGACGAGGAGCTTATCCGCCGCGTGACGGCGCAGCTGGGATTGAAAAACGTTCCTATTAAAGCGATTATGAGTTTAACCGAGCGACCGACGCTCGATAATTTCGAAAACTATTACCGCTTTTCCGTCAGCTCCGTCGAGCAGACGAAAAGCGGGCTTTTGAGAAGAATCCCGATTTGTTATCTGGTCGGAAAAAACTTCGTGCTCACGGTTCACGACGGCGAAATCGACTATTTTCTGGAATTCCGCGACCGCGAAAAAGGCGAAACGCAAATCGGCGACCTTGACGCCGAGAGCTTTCTGGCGACGCTGCTGGATTTGCACATCGTCACGTATTTTCGCGCGCTGGAAAAAATCGAAGACGCCGTCGATAAGATGGACGTCGAAATTCTCAGAAAGGATTTGAAAGACGAGGATTTTCTGAAGGAAACCGTCCGGCTGAAAAGCGACGTCGCCAAGCTGCGCCGCTGGCTTTTGCCGCACCGCGACGTTTTCTATGCGCTGACGCGCTCGGATTTTCTGCCGGTCGCCGAATCCGATTCGACGAAGGATTTTCAGCGCCTGACGCAGCATTTTGAAAATGCGGTCGACGCCGTCGAAAGCTCGCGCGATACGGTTTTGAGCCTGTTCGATTTATACGCGACGCGCGCGGCGCATAAAATGAGCAATTTTATTAAAAGGCTCACGTTCGTCACGGTGATAGTCGGTACTTTGGGCGTGGTTGCCGGCGTCTGGGGAATGAATTTCGAGGTCGGTTATTTTAAATCGGCGGAACAGGGCTTCTGGATGACGGTCGGCGGAATGGGATTTTTCATTATCTTAAGCGTAATCCTCGGCAAAATTTTCCGCTGGATTTAAAAGACGGGAATTGCCGGATTTTGAAAATTTCGCCTACAATAAACCTCACACGGAGAAAAAAATGACCGATGCGAAAAATCTCTGGGGCGGGCGATTTACCGAAAAGCCCGACGAAACTTTTGCCGAGTTTAACAATTCCTTCCGGTTCGACCAGCGTCTTTTCGCCGCCGACATTCGCGCCAGCGTCGCGCACGCCGAGGCGCTTTTTCACGCCGGAGTTCTGACGCGCCTCGAAGCGGAAAAAATCAAAAACGGCTTGTGGACGATTCTCAAGCGAGCGGATTACGACCGCAATTATTTTAACGATTCAAACGCAGCGGCAGCGGAAGACGTGCATTCGTTTATCGAAGCGCGCCTCGTCCAGCTAATCGGCGATACGGGCAGAAAGCTGCACACCGGCAGAAGCCGCAACGACCAGGTGGCGACCGCTTTCCGGCTCTGGCTGCGCGACGAAATCATCGAGATTTCGCGCATCGCGCGCGAATTGCAGCGAGCCCTGATTGACGCGGCGGAGCGGCAAAGAGAAGCCGTTCTGCCCGGCTACACGCATTTGCAGCGCGCGCAGCCGGTTCTCTGGGCGCATTGGTGTCTGGCGTATTTTGAAATGCTCGACCGCGACCGCGAAAGACTGGACGAAGTCTGGCGGCGCGTCAACGTTTTGCCGCTCGGCTCGGCGGCGCTCGCCGGGACGAGCTACGAGATAGACCGCGAAGCCGTCGCGCGCGAACTCGGTTTTGAAGGCGTTACGGCAAACAGTCTGGACGCCGTGTCAGACCGCGATTTCTGCGTCGAGCTCGTCGGCGCGTGCGCGCTCGTGATGGTTCACCTCTCGCGGCTGGCTGAAGATTTGATTCTTTACGCTTCGAGCGAGTTTCGGTTTATCGAACTTTCCGACGCCGTTTCGACCGGCTCCAGCCTGATGCCGCAAAAGAAGAACCCGGATGCGCTGGAGCTGATTCGCGGCAAAGCCGGGCGCGTTTTCGGTCATCAAACCGCGCTTTTGACGATGCTCAAAGGCTTGCCGCTCGCTTACAACAAGGATTTGCAGGAAGACAAGGAAGCGGTTTTCGATACGGTCGACAACGTCAAAATGTCTCTGAAAGTCGCCCGCATCGTGCTGAAAAATCTGCGCCTCGACGAAGAAAAAACGCGTCTCGCCGCGACGCAGGGCTATCTGAACGCGACCGAGCTGGCTGACTATATGGTGCAGAAAAACGTTCCTTTCCGGACGGCGCACGATTTGACCGGAAAAATCGTGCTCTACGCCATCAGCGTCGGCAGGGAATTGAATGATTTGACGCTCGCCGAGATGCAGCGATTCACGGCTTTCATCGAAAAAGACGTTTTCGACGCTCTTAGTCTCGAACAAACCTTAAACAGCAAATCGCAAATCGGCGGCACAGCGCCCGAAAGAGTTTTCGAGGCGCTGGAAAAAGCCAGACGCGAAATCGAGATGGAAGAATAATTGTCCGCGCCGGCGCATTAAGAAATAATCGACAAAGCCGCGATTATAAAACTCTCTGCGGAAAAGCAAAAAGCCTTTCGGCAGTCATCCGCCCGGGAAGGGCTTCCGCGCGCTTTGACGGCTTTCCAATTTTACGCTCTGGCGACTTCCACAAATAATTTGTGGATTTCATTTTGCACTTCGTCGCTGTTAGCGAGATTTTCTGCAAGCTCGGTTAAAGTAAGTTCCGGCAGTTTACTAAAAATCTCCTGCGCGATATTCGTGTTAATGGTATCAAACTGGTTCGACAATTCGCTGCTTACCTTCGAGGCGACTTTTGCGCCCAGATGAGACGGAAAAGTATATATTTCATAAGCGATGAAAGCGGCTACGACAGGCAGCAGCACTATAGCCGTCGCGCCGACGACGCCGATACCGAATTTAGCCGCAACCGCTTTGGCTATCGCCGCTAAAATCGCTGCCAGTATAAATTTCTTGACGACGGTCGCAATAAGCGTTTTGATTGCCGCCGACGATAAAATTTTGGCGATGATAATCGCCATATGCGAAGCCAGCAATTTTACCAGAATCAGCGCGACGGTTTTGGCGACGGGAATCGTAAGCGCAGCACCTACAATTTGCTTGGTCGTCGTCATCACGGTTTGAGCCGTTGTCGAATGAACGACGTGGTGCATTTGAGAAATAATCAAATCCGTAACCTTGCTTTTCATTCCGGCGGTAATAGGCTGAGCCATCAGCCCGATGGTTCTATCCTTTGCAAATTTAGCCGCCGCTGATTCGACGACGACGCTAACGATACTGCGGAGCATTACCTTTTCATTGACCAGATACTTTAAAAATGTCTGCGAAATAGACTCCGCATTTTGCTCATAAAAGGATTCAAATCTTTTTGAAACAATGTTCGAGATAGGGTCGGTCAAGCCGGAATCCAATTCTTTCCCTTGAAATTTCTGCTGTCTGCAAAAGGCTACGAGACATCTTATATATTCGAGGCTGGCGGAAAGATACCATCGTTTGTAAACAACACCGCTCGGATACCTTCCGACTATAGTCAAACAATTCGAGCCTTGATTGGATACGTAGTTTTCGATTGATTTTTCGACATCATTAAGAAATTCGTATTTTTTTTCGCCGAGAAGATTTACTAATTCTTGAACTTTTTCCCTGGAACTCATAAAAACTCCTTTTTAGTGAATTGTTTAATGAAAAGGTAACGCCGTGAAATGAACGCCGGGCGACAAAACGGAAACGATACGTTTCTGTTTATCGGGCAAATTAAACTGTTTTACAAATAAAAAAACCGACTCATTAAATCTGCGCCGTCAATTTGCAGGCAATGATTGCCTGCGAATGTTCGGCATTAGCATTTCCCCTCAAATGCTAGCGGATTTAACTTGGTCGTCGGTTACAGCGAATTTAGTTTATTTTAGAAGTTCTGTCAATAGCGAGTCCGCCCGGAAATTGCAGCGTGATTTCGGGTTTCGTAAATGCATCGTTTGCCATTACCTTTCTTTGGTCGCTTCGCCCGACCGTTTCAGCCACATCCGGTAAATCGCATCTCCGGTATGCGGTGTCGAGCCTCTTTCCGGTTCGTGATAAGCCGCAGCACTGTTTAAATATCCGTCTCGCTGTTTTATCATTCGGAAAGATTCGCCGACCTCGCTCAAATCGAATAGTGAACGAGAACGGCAAATTGAAATCCGATTCCGAGCCGGAAAAGAGCGAGGGAATCAAGCAAAAAAAGGTAAAGGCGACTAGAAAAGAGCCGCCTTTTTCCTGTTCGTTAGGATTCAATCAGCGGACGAACGAATTAGGAATGGGTTTATCCCCGGCAGCGCCGAACTGGAAACCCGTAAATCCGCCAGTTGATTGCAGCAGATACCAGGTGTTTTCGCGATAAACGCCCAAATCGGTTTTGCCGTCGCCGTCGTAATCCGCCGGAACGGGCAAATCGGTCGAGATGCCGAACTGGACGGCGGCGAATCCCTGACCGCTTCTGAGCAGATACCAGACGCCGTCGCGATAAACCGCCGGGTCGGTTTTGGCGTCGCCGTCGTAATCGCCGACCACCGTTTTGTCGGACGAGATTCCGAACTGGACGGCGGTAAATCCCGCCTGGCTTCTCATCAGATACCACGTGCCGTTCGACGGGCGAAAGACCGCGTAATCGGTTTTGCCGTCGCCGTCGTAATCGCCCGCGACCGGCTTGTCGCCGGAAATTCCCCACGCGGCAGCCGTAATATGACGCTGAGGATTTCCCATCGAGCCGCGATAATAAAAATAGCTTTGCGCTCCGGCGCGATAAACAGCCGGGTCAGCCTTGCCGTCGCCGTCCCAATCGCCGCCGGTCGGAACGTCACCCGCCAGACCGAAATTTTCGCCGCGCAGCGTGTTATTGAAACTGTTCAGAATATAGAAGTTGCCGTCCGACGGTCGCCACACGGCAATATCGGTTTTCAAATCGCCGTCGTAATCGGCAGGCACCGGCACGTCGTCCGAAATTCCCCAGCGCACAGCCGAAAAACCCGCCTGTGAGCGATTCAGATACCACGTTCCGTCGGACGGGCGAAAAACCGAGGCGTCCGAACGCCCGTCGCCGTCGAAATCAAACGGCGCGGGGCGCGGCGCGATAAGCGGCTGCCAATCCGGTGAGCTGTTCCCGGTGTTTGCGGGCGTTAAGACCTGCACCGAACCGCCGTCCGCGTTTGCCGTGCGAAGGCGATTGGTATTGTCAAAAATGCAGCAGGTGTATGCGACTTTCGTCCCGTCGGGCGAATAAGTCCCGAAACTGCCGTCGGCGGGAAACCGATTGGCGTTTGAGCCGTCCGCGTTCATCGTCCAGGTCACCCTGATTTGAGTCGAAGCGTCCGGCGTGTAGGTGAAAATGATTTTCGAGCCGTCGGGCGAATAAGACGGGCGCTCATAGACGGGAACAGGACCGCCGGGAGCCGGAATCGGCTGCTGATTCGAGCCGTCGGCGTTCATCGTAAAAATCTTTCTCGGGTTCGGACCGCCGGGCTCGGATACGAAAATAATTTTCTGCCCGTCGGGCGAAAATGCAGGCGAGTGGTCGGTTGCCGGGTTATTCGTCAAACGAACCTGGTTTGAGCCGTCGGCGTTCATTTTATAAATCTCGTAGTTGCCGTCGCGGTTGCTGACAAAAACGATTGACGCGCCGTCGGGCGAATAATACGGCGAAAAGTCCGCAGCCGCGTTGTTCGTCAAACGCGCGGGATTGCCGCCGTCGGAGTTCATTCGATAAATCTCGACGTTGCCGTCGCGGTCTGTGTTGAAGATGATGTTTGAACCATCGGGCGAATAATCCGGCGCGCCGTCGGCTGCCGCGCTATTCGTGATGTTCGTCTGATTCGAGCCGTCCGCGTTTATGGTGAAAATATCCCCGTTGCGCGAAAAAGCGATTTTGCCGTTTTTCACGCACTTCGCGCCGTGACAAACTCCCAACACCTCGAAATTACCCGTTTGATTTGAAGACAGATTATTGAAGGAACGGTTCGGCGGCGTGAAATAGTATCTCCGTAAAGACGGCGAAACTGTATAATTTCCGCCCGCCTGAAGACCGGAAAACTGGTAATTTCCAGCCGCGTCGGTCGTCGCGGCGGCGTTCGTCGTGCCGCTCAAATTAACGATTGCGCCGCTCACAGGCAAGACGCCGTGCATAATGCGACCGCTGATTGTAAAAGTATTCGGCGTTTGCGCGACCGGCTGCCACGCCGGATCGTCGTGCGTCGTGCCGATTGGAAAACCTTCATTGTCGGCGATAATTCTCACCTGGTTTGCGCCGTTCGCGTCCATCAGATAAATTCCGCGAGGGCTTGCGCCGCGCCGGAAAGCGATTGTCGTGCCGTCCGGCGACCAAGCCGGTTTAGAGTCGCTGGTGTTGCCCGACAGATTCATCTCGTTCGTGCCGTCGGCATTGACGAGGGCGATGCCGCTTCCGCCTTTCGAGAAAACGATTTTTGCGCCGTCTGGCGACCAGGACGGGTCGGCGTCGGTCGTCGCGTTCGTCGTTACGCGTTGTTCGTTCGTGCCGTCGGCGTTTATCTTCCAGATTTCGCCGCCGCTGGTAAAGGCAAGTTTTCCGCCGTCCGCCGACCAGGTCGGAGCAGTCGGCGCAGGCTGCGTTATTCCGGCAAACGGCGTCTGGTTCGTGCCGTCGGCGTTCATTACCCAAATCTGCCCGTCGCGTTCATAAGCGATTTTGCCCGTAGCCGACCACGACGGATTATACTCGTTTGCATTCATCGTATTGGAAAGACTCGTCTTATTCGTGCCGTCGGCGTTCATAACATAAATTTCCGCGCTGGAAGTATATGCCACGTAAGCGATTTTCGTCCCGTCCGGCGACCACGCGGGGTGAGTTGCGTTCGGCGGAAAACCCGTCAGCCCAACCTGACCCGTCCCGTCCGCATTTGCGGTGCTGATAACAAATTGCGGTCCCGATTGCGTGCCGACTAAGGTTCCGAAAGCCAATCTGCCAAGCACAAGGTTTTGCTCCGCAGGGTTTTCAAGCGGCATTTCGGTTTCGGCGGAAACTTTCAAAAAATAAAAGCTGCCGAAAACTATCAATAATAATCCGCCGAAAATACTCGCCGCGCGCCGAAAGGAAAGCGAATCCGCGCCGTATCTGTTCATCAGGTCTGCTCCAAAATTTTAAAATCGTTTTTAATGTGGGAATTCGGTGCAACATTAGTGCAGGAAACCGGCAAAGTCAATCTGAATTTCGCCGCTTTGAGCTTTCTCGCCCGCGGTTTTTAAAAATCATCCGTTTCTTTTCAGCGGGCGGACGGCGTTTGAAACCGCGCCCGAGTCGCTTATTATTAAGGTTATGATTATGCCGTGAGGCGAAAATTATGACGGAAAACATATTCGGGCTGTTTGCCGGGAAACTGCCATCTAAAAAAATAAGACGCCCGCGGAAATATAGTCCCGGCGACAGCCTGCGGATAATTTCGGGCGCGTTTGCCGGTTTTACGGGAAAGCTCAAAGGAATTAATAAAGCAAATCCGCTGTTTCCGCTCAGAGTGTCGATTTTGGAGCGCGCGCAATTAATTAAATTAAATTTTACGGATGCCGAAAATGAATGATTTTGTCCGTAATCTGCTGACCGAGTGGCGAAGGCTTAATCTGCCGACAGACGATGCGACCTTCGTCGTCGCCGTTTCCGGCGGCGCGGATTCGCTGGCGCTCGTGCTGGCGCTCGACGATTTAAAAAAAAGAAAGAAGCTGAATCTGCGTTTTGTCGCGGCGCATTTCAATCACAATCTGCGCGGAGCGGAAAGCGACGCGGACGAAGAATTCGTCAGAGATTTAGCCGTTAAATACGATTTCGAGCTTGCGCTCGGGCGCGGCGATATTTCGCGGCAGAAGGGAAATCTCGAACAATCGGCGCGCGTCGCCCGTTACGACTTTTTGACGAATGTCGCCGAAAACGTCGGCGCGCGCGGCGTCCTGACCGCTCACACCGTCAACGACCAGGCGGAAACTTTTCTGCTGAATCTGATTCGCGGCAGCGGCATCGAAGGGCTTTCGGGAATGAAGCCGGTGAGAATTCTAAATGCGGAAGGCGGAACGCGGAACGCGGAATTTGAAGGCGAAAACCAAAGTCCAAAGACCGAAGACCAAATAGCCGATTTCGCGCCTGAAACCGAAGACCTTTCTTTAAATTCCGCCTTCCGCATTCCGCGTTCCGCACTTCTCCTCGTTCGTCCTTTGCTTAGCTGGGCAAAGCGCAGCGATACTGAAAAGTTTTGTCACGACAGCGAGATTGAGTATCGTTACGATTCGATGAACGAGGATTTGGCTTTCAGGCGCGTGCGGATTCGGCGCGTGCTGCTGCCGCTTTTGCAGGATTTTAATCCGAAAATCGTCGAGCGGCTGGCGGCGACGGCGGCGCTGCTGCGCGACGAGCGCGAGGAGCTGGAGAGGCTTGCCGGTCGCCAGCTAAGCGAGGCGAATAAAGAAGCGCTGAAAATCGAGGATTTGAAAAGTCTCTCGCCGGCGATGCGGCGCAGAATTCTGCGCGCGTGGCTGGCGGCGCGGCGCGGCGATTTGCGGCGGCTCGATTTAAAACATCTGGAAGCGGTCGAGCGTTTGATTTTCAGCCCGAAAAGCGGCAGATACGCCGAACTTCCGGGCGGCGAGATTGTCGTCAAAAGCGGCGGAATGTTAGTTTTAAAGAAAGAAAGGTTGTAAAAAACGGGCGGCGCAATTAAAATCAAACTTGGCGGCTATGAAACAACTTTCACGCCAGAACACGCGGGCAAAATTTAAACAACGAATCGAACGAAACATTCATCTCACCAACACGTAAATCTTTTGAGATGAAGGTAGTTTGGAGGCTAAAAGTTGAGTTCTAAAGCAAAACAAATTTTATTGTGGTTGATGATTATTTCCAGCGCGCTGCTGTTTGTCTGGTTCATCCAGCGGACGCAGACGAAAAATCCGCAGGAAATTTCCTTTGACCAGGCTATTACCCGAATCGAGCAAAACAACGTCGGGGAAATTTATATCAAACAAGATTCGGTCGAGCTGACCGAAAAAGCGAACCCCAGTAATAAATTTTTCACAAAACTGGATACGACCGACGCGCCGCGCGAATCGCTGCTGGCAGCGGCGAAAACGGCAAACACAGTCGTTAAATTCGAGCCGGTTTCCAGCAATTACTTCTGGATTATTCTGATTCAGGCACTGCCTTTTCTGCTGCTGGTCGGATTCCTGGTCTTTACGCTGCGGCAAATGCAGGCGGGCGGAAATAAAGCGCTCAGCTTCGGCAAATCGCGCGCCAAGCTTCTGAACAACCAACAGAAACGCATCACGTTTAAGGACGTGGCTGGCGTCGAAGAAGCCAAAGAAGAATTGCAGGAAATCATCGAATTTCTGAAAGACCCGCAAAAATTCCAGAAGCTCGGCGGTCGCATCCCGAAAGGCGTTTTGATGGTCGGACCTCCGGGAACGGGCAAAACCCTTCTGGCGAAAGCCATCGCCGGCGAGGCGAACGTTCCGTTCTTCTCGATTTCCGGTTCGGACTTCGTCGAAATGTTCGTCGGCGTCGGCGCTTCCCGCGTGCGCGATTTGTTTGAACAGGGCAAGAAAAACGCTCCGTGTATCATCTTCATTGACGAAATCGACGCGGTCGGTCGCCATCGCGGCGCTGGTCTCGGCGGCGGACACGACGAGCGCGAGCAGACTTTGAACCAGCTTTTGGTCGAAATGGACGGATTTGAATCGAACGACGGCGTGATTCTGGTCGCTTCGACCAACCGCCCGGACGTGCTCGACCCGGCGCTGCTTCGTCCCGGTCGCTTTGACCGCCGCGTGGTCGTCGGTCGTCCCGACGTTCGCGGTCGCGAA
>JALZHR010000053.1 GCA_030860665.1 Acidobacteriota bacterium | reverse complement strand
CCGCCGCACCGCCCGATTCCTGATTCCGCGAATGGACGCGAACATCGTCGTCAGCCGCGGCTTGCGGAAATGGCTCGAAACCGAAGACCGCCTCGACACGAGCAAAAATTTTCACGTCGTCTATAACGGCGCAGACCGCGCGCGGATAATCTCGGACAACCCGGTTTTGCGCGCCGAGCTGAATTTAAACGAAAACGCTTTGCTGTTCGGGATGATTGCGAATTTCTACCGCGACCCGCGCAAAGACCATTTGACGGTCTGCCGCGCGCTGCCGGAGGTTTTCGCCGCAATCGAAAATGCCCGCTGCGTTTTCGTCGGGCGCACGGAAGCGGGCGCGGAAGCGAAATTTGACGAGTGCGCCGCATTCTGCCGCGAAAACGGGATTGCCGACCGCGTTCATTTTCTCGGCGCGCGCTCCGATATTCCCGACGTGCTGGCTTCGCTCGACGTTTTCGTTCTCTCGTCGCTGCACGAAGGCTTGCCCGTCGCCGCGACCGAAGCGATGCTGGCGGGCGTTCCGATGATTCTCTCGGACATCGAGCCGCTGCGCGAGATTTCCGCCGACGGCAGATACGCCGAGACGTTTCCGGCGCAGAACGCGGGCGAATTAGCCGCAAAGATTCTGAAATTACTGAAAAACGAGGATTTGAGAAAGGATTTGAGCCGCGCGGCGCTCGAATTCGCACAGGAGAATTTCAGCATCGAAGCGCATCTGCGCGAGCTGAAAAAGGTCTACGAGTCAATTTGAATCGAAATCGGAAAACAGGATTTCAAGGTTATCGACCGGCTTTTGACTGAATCGGATTGACTAATATTTTATCTTATGAATTGCGTGCGGCTTTCCTTATGAATTGCCGCTAGCTTTAGCTAGTGGATAAGGAATTGAAAGGACAAAAGGCTTTAGCCGAATTTAATAAAAAACAATCTTCCTATTTGCTTTAGCGGAAATTCGGCTAAAGCCAAAAGGATTGTTAATAAATAAATTTCGGCTAAAGCCTTCTTTTTAACCTTAATCTGCCCACCAGCTAAAGCCGGCGGCAATTCATAAAGCAACGGCAATTTATAAAGCTGACAGCAATTCATAAAATACCGGTTCAGGTCGTTCTGCCCGGCAGGTAATAATAGCGCAGGACGATAAGCCCGGCGATTGCCGCCGCGCAGAGCAGCAAATCCAGCGCGGTGATGTTCGGGCTGACGGTTTTGCGCGCGATGACGAAGACGACGACCTCGACCGCCGCGCTCATCCGGTGAAACAGCAGCAGCAGCGCAAACTCGGCGGCAATCGCAATCAGCAGAATATTGCCGATGATTTTCTGCAAAACGATATACTCGTCGGTCGAGGGCTGCAAAAGCGTGGGAAAATCGCGCACGACCGTATCATAAGCGGCAATCGCCGCCGCAACCAGCAGCAGCAGAGACAGCGCCGAAAGAAACAGGTGTGTCGTCTTTCCCAGGTAATTGCCGACCACCCGCTCGGCTTTCGATTCCTCGCCCGTCCCGACGCCGTTTTCTTCTGATATTTCCGCCATAACCCGAATTATACATTCTGAGCTGAGAACTGAGAACTAATAACTGAGAACTGAGAAATAAAAAAACTATCAGCTCTCGCTTCTCGCTTCTTCGCTAGGATTTGACTAAAACGAAGGACGGAAGCTGGACTCTGGAAAACTCGCCGTTGCCGCGCAATTCGGCTTGCCCGAGCTCGTTAATCCTGAGCTGTATCTCGCCGCCGCCCTCGTAGCGAAAGACGATTTCCTCGCCCTGATAGCTGATGAGCACGCCCCACGTTGCCCGGCTGTGACCGCCGATGTCTTTCTGCCCGATGTCCGTAAAATTAACCGCGCCGAGTCCCGGCACATCCACATAGCCGTTGCCGAGCGTCTGCTGGACTTTAATCGGATTTTTTTCGCCCGCGTTGATAATCATACCGAACCCCATAATAGTTTGATGATAGTGGTTCGTTATCGTTAAGTGATAGGACATAGTTCTTTCTCCTCTTTTTAGACACAAATTTGTTTCAATGCCGCGCCGCCCGAGAGCGCGCCGCCGCAGTATTTTCCGGAAGCCGCGCCGCCGTCTCAAGCACCGAGAGCCTCGGATTTGAGTTGTGGAAGATAATCTTTCCAGTGAAAAGCGTCTAATTTTAATCCGTTATTTATTTAAAATCAATATTAAATTCTTTATCGAAGCGGCATAAACGCAAAACGTTTATTAATGCAAAATGCAAAACGCAAAATGCAAAATTTCAGGAATTAGAATTTAAGATTAAATTTCTTCTTCCGTTCTGCATTTTGCATTTTGCGTTTTGCGTTTGTTACCTACCCGTTGACGGTCGCCTGCGCGATGTCGCTCCAGTCGCCCTTGTCGCCGTTTTTCGACTGCCAGCGCAGCAGGTAATAGACGGTTTTCCCGACGTCCGCGCCGTCGAAGGTCGCGACGTAAGGCGTCGCCGTGTCGAGCGCCAGAAACTCGCATTCCTTGTTATCGACGGGCGGGCTGCCGCCGATTTTATACCAGATTTCCGCGCCGAGGATTCCGGCTGGCTTTTTCTCGCTGTCGGGCGTCGCCGCGTCGCGGAAATTTATCGTGTGCCGCAGCTTGCCCAAATCAATCAGCGCGAACGGCACACCGGTCGGCGCGCCCGACTTCGTCCGCGTCTCGTCCAGAGCGTCCAGATTGACCGTGCCGAGCTTGTCCGGGTCGTTGCCGATTGTGCCGCGAATCAGCGCCATAAACTTCCGCGCCAGCTCGATTATCTTTTTGCGCCGGTTGCTTTTCGCGCCGAACGCCGCCGACAGCGACGTTTCCAATCCTTCCAACGTCGCCAAATCGTCCTCAAACCCGTCCAGCTCAGCCTTCAAAGCCGCCGTCATCGCCGCGGTCAACCCGTAACTCGCCTCGCTGCCGGTCGCATTATTGTTCATCAAACGCACTTCCGCCAATAGCTCGTGGTCGGGAAGCCTGTTTAAATCTCTCGCTTTCATACATTTTTTCTCCATTAAATTTGATTTAGCGGTAAATCAAGAATGGATAAAAGGTCGGAGGTTTCTCTGAGTTGCGCGGTTAGTTAAAAATTTCGCCGTGAAAGTTTTTTCTGATTCGACTGCATTCACGTGGGCGAAAGGTTCGCGCAGAAGAACAAAGAATCATTTATTTATCTTGAACCGCAATATTTATATAAACCGAAATTTAATTCCAGGCAAGAGTTTTTTTTAAATGTCCTCGGACAAACGATTTTTAACTAAAGACTAACGCCGTTTGAAAGCAGGCAGACGCCGTTTGTCCGAAGACAAACCGCATTTGAAAGCAGACAAACGAAACTTGTCCGAAGACAGGCGGCGCTTGTCTCAAGACAAATCGTGTTTGTCTTCGGACAAATCAGGTTTGTCTTCAGACAAGCGGCATTTGTCCGAAGACAAACCTGATTTGTCCGCGTCAAAAAGCCGTTTTTAATGAGAAAACGTCGAATTTCGTATGCGTTTTATACATTCCGCTTCGCCCATTCAAAAACAAAACGCCGCCCGAAAAGCATCGAACGGCGTCAAAGTTTTTTTAAAGGCAACCCGGCTTTGAGTATTACGGCGTGTCGGCTCGCTTTCCCGGGACAAGAGTCGCTAAGGAGCGACTTGTTTATTTTGCCCGATAACAAGCGGTTTTCCGTCTCCATCTACTAATTGCATCTTTGTCGGCGTCGGTTCTCCTACTCCCCAAAAACACATCACGGTTAGAACTAAGCCCAGGATGGCAACCATCAGAGGAAGCGATATCCACATCACGTGAATATCGTAGATTTCATGTAATTTAGGATGCTTCCGCTTGCGTTCGCTATCAGTTTCTCTCTTAATCTTTTTAAAAACTTGTTCCTGACCTTTGAATAAGAGGAAATCCAGTTCTCTAAGATAAGACTTGGCTCTTTCTTTACTTCTCTTATAACGCTCGTAGTGAGACAAACTAAACAAAGCGCCGAAAATGCCCAGAGCTACAAGCAATAGAGCAAGCGGTAAGTCCTGTTTGGTAAAACCGCCGACAGATACTATTGTGCTTATCCCGCCGGCTATCAGGATAATGAAATTTGTCACCGTCGACCTCTGGCTTTCATGGTGACGGGCATTAACATAGTTATCCTGATATAACCGCCATAAAATCTCTTTAGTATCTTTGTCCTTTAAAGGCTCATTTATAATCCGTCGAATTTTTTTTTCAGTTTCCACGCGAGAGTCTCCTAACTATAATCCATTGTCTGATTAACCGATTATGCGGAATGATTTCGTCTAACACTCAAACATCCTGCATAGAAATCATTCCGCATAATCATTTTATATCCACAATGAAAATATTAATCTCTCATCATATTCGCAGAGGCATCACGATGTATTTGTAGTCGTAGCCGGTGTCGTCGGCGAGGCGCATCATTGTCTGGGCGTTGCCGTCTTTGAACTCGAAGGCGATGCGGCTGCGTCCGTTGCTTTCCTTAACCTTTACCTTGTCGCCTTCGGTTTCCTGTTCGCTGGCAGTGGCTTCGGCTTCGTTTGCGCCGATGACGTTGAGGAAATCCTGCACGTATTGCGAGTTGAAGCCGATTTGGACTTCTTCGCCCGCATAGTCGGCGGTGATTGACTCGTTTGCCTCGCCTTCCTCGGAGCTTTGCGCGCCGATTTCGATTTCGTTCGGCTTGATGGTCAGCTTCACGGAGCGCGTGCGCTCGTCAGCCATCAGAGAGACGCGGCGAATCGCGGCTTTCATTTCCTCGGCGTCGAAGGTCACGGTCTTGTCGTTGTTTTTCGGAATGACCATTTCATAATTCGGAAACGTTCCGGTCAGCTTGCGCGTGATGAGCAGGCGTCCGCCGACTTCAAAATAGATGTGGTTCGTGTCCTCGCCGAAGCTGATGTCGCCTTCGTTCTCGCGCGCGATTTTGACCAGCTCGGTCAGAGCCTTTTTCGGAATCAGCGCATCCATCGAGCCGTCGAGCGATTCGCGCTTTTCGATGTAGGCGAGACGATGCCCGTCGGTCGTGACCATCTTAATCGCGCCGTCGCCCACGATGAACTTCGCGCCCGACAAGGTGAAGCGCGACTGCTCCTGCGTGATGGCGAACCCGGTCAGGTGTATGAACTGGTTGAAGACTTTCGACGAGAGCCGGAGCGGCGCGCTTTTGAAATTCGGAACTTCGGGAAAGTTTTCCTTCGAGACGCCGGCGAGACGGAAATTCGATTTCGCGCAGGTCACTTTCACCCACTCGTTTTCTTCCTTTTTAAAATGCACGTCGGCGTCGGGCAAGAGCCGGACGATGTCGAACAGCTTGCGCGCCTGAATGCACATCGCGCCGCCGGTGCGGATGTCAGCCGCCGCCTCGCAGCGAATCGTCGTGTCCAGGTCAGTGCCGACAATGCGAATCGCTCCTTCGCCGATTGATTCGATTAAGATGTTCGATAAAACCGGAATCGTCGTTTTCTTCTCGACGATGCCCTGCACAAATCCAAGCTCATCTTTCAAAGCGCCTTGCTTGATGACAAATTCCATATATAAAACTCCTGCTCTTTTTTCGGTGTATTTTTGAAAATCGCGTTTCCGTCTTCTTCTTCTTCTTCTGAAAGGATTGTTTCAGATATTCTATGGCTAAACGGATACTTCTACAAATCAGAAACGGTTAATAAATAGATGTTTCTTTTTCGTTAAAACCTAAAGTTTAACCTTCACATCGAGGACGCCTTTTACTATTTCTAATACATTAAAACTTATATATATTTCTTAGTAGTATTAGTAGTGCCTGTGGAAAAGTGGAAAACCGGCTTTACTGCTGAAATAGTTAGGTTTATATTTCCACAGGCGATGTGGAAAACTCTGTGGAAAACTCGCTGCCTGTGGAAAATTTTGACGACACGAAGAGTTTTCCACCGATTTCCACAGGGCGGATTTTCAACAGCCTGTGGAAATGTGGAAAACTTTGTTTAAGTGTTGTCGCTAAACTATCTAAACAGTCTCGCTAAAATTTTGCCCCTGTGGAAATAATTCCGCGTTTTTTCGTTAAAGCAGTTTTAATTAACTGCAAAGATTATCTATAAGGTCGCTGACGACTCTGTGGAAATTTCTGTCTTCCTTAATTAACGAGTCAATCTTCTCGACCGAGTGCATCACGGTCGTGTGATGCTTGCCGCCGAACTCGCGCCCGACTTCCGGAAAGCTGTGTTTCGTCAGACGCTTGCACAGATACATCGCCACCTGTCGCGGCACGGCAATCTGGCGCGAATTGTTTTTCGATTTCAGTTCCTCGACCGTCAATTTATAATGCGAGGCGACCGCTTTGGCGATGCGCTCCATCGACAAGCCTTCGGGCTGCTCGTGGTCGACCAGATTGCGAATCGCGTCCTGCGCCAGCATCTTGGAAATCGGCATTCCTCTTAAAGAAGAAATCGCGACGAGCCGAACCAGCGAGCCTTCCAGCTCGCGGATGTTGCTTTTCACTTTGCCGGCGATGAAGAAAGCGACGTCGTCCGGAAGACTGACGCCGTCCAAATCGGCTTTGCGTTTCAGGATGGCGACCTTCGTTTCCAAATCCGGCGGCTCGATGTCGGCAATCAAGCCCCACTCGAAACGCGAATGCAATCTTTCTTCTAAAGTCGGAATCTCGCGCGGCGGGCAATCGGAAGTGATGACGATTTGTTTCTGGTCGTTGTGCAGCGCGTTGAACGTGTGGAAAAATTCTTCCTGCGTGCGTTCCTTGCCAGCCATAAACTGCACGTCGTCCATCAGGAGAACATCAATCGAGCGATATTTATCTCTGAAAGTCTGCGTCTTATCGTAACGAATCGCGTTAATCAATTCGTTCATAAATTTTTCCGCCGAGATATAAGCGACGCGCAGGTGACGGTTGCGCTCTTTTATCGAATGACCGATGGCGTGCATCAGGTGCGTTTTTCCCAGACCGACGCCGCCGTATATATATAAAGGATTATAGGTTTTGCCCGGCGCTTCAGCCGCGCCCAGGCTCGCCGCGTGCGCAAACTGGTTGCACGAGCCGACGACGAAAGTTCCGAAATGATATTTCTGGTTGAGGGAATTTTCAATCGGCTCGATGTCGACGAAATTGGTCGTCGTGTTCGGCTTCGGCAAGGCTTCGGGGCGCGTGTTTTCTAAAATATTAAAATTGTTTGAAGCGTTTTGTGTATTCTGATTTTTTTCAAAAAAGAAATCCGCATCGTCTTCGAGAAAACTTTCCTCGGGCAGCTTCGTTTCCTCGACCTCCCAGTCGAGGCGATAGCTGGTCAGATTCAGCTCGTGCAGTGTCTGCTTTATCACGTCCGAATAATAGGTGCTGACCCAATCCTTATTGACCTGACTGGCGCGCAGGCGCAAAACTTTTTCCTGCTCGTCGAAGCCGTCAAATTGAATCGGGCGAAACCAGGCGTCGAAAATCTGCCGGTTCAGACGTTTTTCTACCGACTGCAAAATACTGTTCCAGACGTTTGCGTTTTTTTCTGTCGAAATGTTCATATCTTTTTCTCCGCGAAGCGCGAAAAATTTGTTAAATAAGCGGCGAAACTTTTAAGCAGTTTACCGGGAAAGATTCTTTGTAAAACTATTTTGTGAAACCCTTAATAAACCTTTCAAAAATATACGATTGAACGTTGTTTAAGACGGCTTTTATTAAATTTTCCACAGGTTTTTCCACAGGCTTGTGGAAAGGTGCTTAAAAGTTAATGTAAAACCTTAACTTGTTTATTTTCAATTATTTACAAGAATTAAATCACAGTGAAACGGCTCAAAGACTAACATAAAAAATAGTCAATTGCAAGAAGAAATCCACAGGTTTTTTGAAAAAGCATTTCGGGCGGAAAAAGTCTTTTTTTATAAGGGATTTGGCAGATTTCCGGTTTATGTTAGACTGTTTTCGCTGGCAGTTTACAGCTAAAAATTATGCCGGAAAAAAAGAAATCGACAGAACCTGAGCCGGAAGAAAACCTGGCTGCGCAAATTCGCAAAGCGGCGCAAGGTTTATATTACATCAGCGAGACGGACGCCGAGATTTTCCCCTTTGTCGGCGCGAAAACCGGCGCCGTAACCGCAGAAAATCTATTAAAACAGACGGGCGGCAAGCCGGGCACGCCGGTTGAAGAAAGAGATTTCGGGACCTTCTTCGCGCGTTTGACGAAAATTCAGGATTGGTTCGGCGAGGAAGAAAAACAGGCGGCGGAGAAATTTGCCCGACTTAAAGAATTACTTGAGAGAAATCTGAAGGATTTGAAAGTTTTTAAAATCGGGCGCATCGAGCTGGATGTTTACGTCGTCGGGCTGGATTCCGAAAACAGGCTGGCGGGAATCAGGACAAAAGCCGTCGAAACGTAAAACTTCAATCCAGGCAGAAAAACTAACGGAAACCGTTTGCGGTTCTAAATTGCAATTGTGAATTCTGAAATATCGGGCAGAATGTCTTCCGGGAGAATTTAGAATTGCGATAAGTTTTCCGTCTCTTTTCGCCGTCTGAGATTAAAAAAGCAGGATTGAGAATCAATCCTGCTCCCGCTACATTAAAGAAAGATTTCTGAAGAACTATTTTTGCCTGACGGAGCTTGCGCCAGAGGTATTCTTTTTCACGTTTCTCGGCTCGCCCGTATAGCGAATGTTGCTTGCGCCGGAAGCTTCGGCTCTCAGGTCGTTCAAAGCCGCGACAATCGCGCTGCTCGCGCCGCTCGCTTCGACCGTGACGTTTTCCGCTCTCAGATTTTCCGCGTCGAGACGGCTCGCGCCGCTCAAATCGACGTTTAAGTCTCCGGTTTCGCCGTCAATCCTGATTTTTGAAGCGCCGCTGGCATCAATCGTCAGAGATTCGTTTTTAACGTTGGTTAAAGTTCCGTTGGAAGCGCCGGAAATGTCGAGAGATTCGATTTGCGGCATCGCGATGCGCACGCGAATCGGGTTTCTGGTCGAGATGCTGCCTTCGGTGTAAATTTTTAAGGTATCGCCTCTGACTTCGGTTCTGATGCGTTCGAGCAGGTTGTCGTCGGCTTCGACTTCCACGCTGAAATCTCTCTGCGCGACGATGTCGACGTTTATCGCGCCGCCGGTTTCAACGCTGCTGAAATCCGAAACTTCTCTTTTTTGGATTTGGATATTGCCCGAGCCTTTAACTTTTGAAAAGACATTGATGTTCGGCATATGGAAGCCGAAGGAGAAGGCGAACATTTTGGCGAACATCAGACCGATAACTAATGCGACTATGAAAACGATGATTTTTATTTTTCTCATATTATTCTCCGGGAAAATGATTGAATGACGGACGAATCGTCTTTCTGGAAAACGAGCGTCTATGAGAAAAAGTTCAAAGTTTATTTAGCCGCCGCGTAGAAATAAAACTGAATCGCCTGCACGATGCCGATTATCAAGCCGAACAGCGCGCCGAACAGCTCGATGGTGCGCAAATGTTCCTTGGCGACGGAAAGCACGAGATTTTCCAGCTTTTCGACCGGGTAATGATTGATTTTTTCGCGGACGACGTTGCCGATGTCGAATTCCTGTATCACCTGCGGCAGCTTTTCGCGCGCGGCGGCGATAATCGTTTCGGTCAGCGATTTTCCGGCGTTGCGCACCTGTTCTTCGGAAATGTGGTCGGAAAGCCTGCCGATCGGCGCGGAGAGCAGGCGCTCGATTTGACGCGACAGTACGGCGTTGATGATGTTCGCCGTTTCGCCGCGATTCAAAACGCCCAGCAAGCCTTTGGAAAGCGCGCTTTTCAGCTTGTCTTCGGCTTGCGGGTGAATCGTCTGCAAAACGGCGTCGATGCTGTGCGGGCGGATTTTGTGCAGCGTGTCGGTCAGGTAGGCGGAGATTGAATTCTGCATTTCCTCGCCCTGAAGCACGGAAAGAATGCCCTTGATAATCTGCGATTTCAGACGTTCGAGCTGTTCGGGCGCGATTTTGCCGATGATTTCGGGAATCGGGCGAGCCATCGCGTTGCTGATGGCGCGGTCGAGAAAATCCTGCGCTTCCCGCGCGAAAAAATCGCCGCGCAGCGTTTCCTCGATGCGTTTCGGCAAACTTTCATTGACCAGATCATCGACTTCATTCAAAAGATTTTCTCTGGAAACGAAAATCTTTTTAAAGAACGGCAGATTCTCGTAATAGGTGTGAACTTCGCGCTTTATCAGCGAGCCGATTTGATTGCGCGTCCGCTCGGCGGCGGCAAGCTCGGTTAATTGATGAACAATCGGGTCGATTTGCTCGCGCGCTTTTTCCTTTAAAATCCCGACCGCATCTTCCCTGACCATCTCGCCCAGAGAAATCTGTGTGTGCATCAAGCCGTCAACCTGGCGGTCGATAAAATCGCGGATTTTCTGCTCGAAAACCGGCTCGTTGACGATTGAACGGACGCGGTTTTCCAGAAAGTTCAGGATTTTGTGAAAGTTTTCCTCGTCAATCGTTTCCGAGACCCGCTTTGATAAAACTTCATCGACGCGGCGCTCGACGAATTTATGAATCGAATCGAGCGTTTCCTCGCTTTTCAGAACGCCGGTCACGTAATCGCCGACTTTGAGCTGCAGGGAAGAAATCGCGTCCAGCACAGGCTCGCGCAAATTCGACGGCAGAGCTTCAACCAGCGACGGGTAATTCTGCGACAGAATCTGGTCGGTGTATGAATCGACGACCGCCTGGATTTTTTTCCGCAGAAAATCTTTCTGGAAAAGCTCGTCCAGAACCGTCTCCTGCGAGACGAGCTCCTCGCCGACGGCTTTTCCGATGGCGGTCGCCAGCCGCTCGCGATGACGCGGAATCATCCCTTGCGGAAAAATCGTCAAGCCGAAGATTTTTACGGGATGGCGCGGACGAAAAAGCATCCGCACGGCGAGCCACGCGCCGACATAGCCGTGCGCGGTGGCAAAGATAATCAGCAATGCAATCTGAACCCAGATGTTCGCGATAAATTCACCCATAATCTGCGAAACCTAATTTAGAAAACCATTTAGTAGACCTGAAAACCCTTTGAATTAAGACAAAAATCGGAAAAATCCTTCAGCCATTCGTAAGATGCGCTGTAGTTTTTCCACTGCTCGTCCTCGTCCTTGTGAAACGTTCCGTCGTCCGGCTTATCGGTGATGCTCAAATCCGCGAAAATGCGTTTGTTAGGCGCAAGGCGCGGCAAAATCTCGTCGCGAATTTTTTCGCCTATCAGATGCGCTTCTTCTTTCGTCAGCTTCACGCCGGTCGCGTTATAAGTCATCTGCCGCAGCGTTCCTTCGCTGACGATGTCGAAGCTTTTAATAATTTCCAGCGCCGGCTTCCAGTTCCATACGCTCGCCCGAAACTCGAAATTCTCCGAGCTTAAATCCATCAAGGTAAAACTCATCTCTGCCCTTTCTCCCGTTATGTTACATTACGTTACCGAAAATTAATTCTAAAAAAATGCTAAACGCTGAATGCGAGTCTAGTCAATAAAGTTTTGCTTAACTGCTTTGAACGGTATAATTTTTTGTCGGGTAAATTTATGAACACGAAGGAATATCTGCGCCGCATCGGAGTTGACCGAACCGATATTCGGGCAAATTCGGAGAATTTAAAATTTTTGCAGCGGCAGCATCTGCTGCACGTTCCGTTTGAAAATCTCGATATTCACCGGCGGCGACCGATTGCGCTGGATGCGGAAAGATTTTATCGAAAAATCGTCGAAGAAAATCGCGGCGGCTTCTGCTACGAGCTAAATGGATTATTTTACATCCTTTTGCGGGAAATCGGCTTTTACAGCCGAATGATTTCGGCGCGCGTTTTCGGCAGCGGGAACGTGCTCGGAATGGAATATGACCACCTGGCTATTCTGACGGAGACGGGCGGCGAAGAATATCTGGTCGACGTCGGTTTCGGCAGCTTTACCGCCGAGCCTCTGAAATTTGTTACGGATACGGAACAAGAGGACGAAAACGGCGTTTTTCTGATTAGAAAATTCGACGAAAGCTATTTTGAAGTCGTGAAAAAAGACGCGGGCGAATGGAAAAGCGAATATATTTTTTCGCCGCTCGGGCGCGACTTATCGGAATTCGGCGGAATGTGCCGTTTTCATCAAACCTCGCCCGAATCGCATTTTACGCGCGGCAGAGTCTGTTCGCTGATGACGACGGAAGGGCGTAAAACGTTAACCGACAAAAAGTTTATCGAAACCCGAAACGGTGAAAAGAAAGAACTTGAAGTTAATTCCGAAGCCGAATTCGACGAAATTTTAGAGCGCGAGTTTCACATCGAGCCGGTTTTTAGGCAAGCTTAAAACAAGTCTTTTCAGGCGAAAATTATCGGTCGGCGTTTGTGGTTAATTTCTCCGGCGCGGTTTATAATCGCGTTTTCAAAGCTATGACGAAATCAATTTCATATTCGGACGCGGGCGTTTCGATTGATAAAGCCAACGAAGCGGTCGCAAAAATCAGGGAGTTTGCCCGGGCGACTTTTAACGAGCGGACCTTGACGGAAATCGGCAGCTTCGGCGGGATGTTTTCGGCGGCGTTTCCGGGGATGAGCGAGCCTGTGCTGGTCGCTTCGGCGGACGGCGTCGGGACAAAGCTGAAAGTCGCTTTTCTCGCCAACGTTCACAACACGGTCGGGCAAGACCTTGTAAATCACTGCGTTAACGACATTCTGGTGCAGGGCGCGCG
>JALZHR010000040.1 GCA_030860665.1 Acidobacteriota bacterium | reverse complement strand
TTCGCGGAACGCTGACGGGCAAAAGCTGATTTTGCGGAATCGCCAGCCCCTGCGCGGCGCGCGCGTTGGAATAAGCTGTGTAGTTGCTGAGATTGGCGTCGTTATGATTCGGAATGACCATATTGTTGCCGTCGTTTCCGCCCGCCATAAAGATGCAGACCAAAGCGCGATAATCGCTTCCGCCTTCGGCTGTGGTCGCCGCCTTGTCGCCGACGGTCTGCGCCATCGCGCTCATCATCCCGAAATGCCGCGCCTGCGTCGCCAGCGCCGCCATACTCAGGGCGCAGCCGGATTTGATTAAAAATTCTCTTCTGTTTGTCATAACTCTCTCCGGTGAGCAGGGAGCAGTGAGCGGTGAGCAGTCAAATCAAAATCAGTTTGCTGCTCACCGCTTACCGCTCACTGCTCACTATCTTTGCACCTGATACTGCGACGAGGTCGCGATAAGATAAACCGCCGTCTGCGCCCGCAGCAGCGGATTGTTTGCCGGCGCGGCGAGAACCGCGTTCAGAATCGTCGTTCTCATCTGCGAAGACATCGCGCCGTGCATCATTTTCTGATTCAGAGCGTCCATCAACTGATTTCCGCTCGCGTCAGCCGCCGCCAGCGCCTGCATCTCGGCGAGGCTGATTGAAGTGCCGAGCGGCGTGTTCGGCTGGCTGGCGTTGATTCGGTTGAAAATCATCGTGTTGGCGAAATTCGCGCGGGCGATTGATGTGCCGGTCGTGTAGATGCCGAATTCCGGAGCGAGCACGGTCGTGCCCGGCACGATGTAATCCGGCGAATAATAATTGAAAACCGTCGGCGCATTGAAGGCGTTTTGTCCCATCGCGTTCGACAGTCCGTTGACGTTTCCGTCGCTGAGCTGCATTCCGTCAGCCGAGCGAACGTTGAACTGCCGCAAAACGTTCGTCAGCAATTGAACCGGCTCGCGCAGCTTTCCGTAACGCGGCTCGGTCTTCACGTTGCCGCGCGCTTCCGGGTCGAGCAGGATTGCGCGGATGACCGCTTTCATATCGCCGCGGATGCCGCTTCCGTTATTGTTGAAAACGGCGGCGACGCGCCCGACGTAAGCCGGAGTCGGGTCGCTCGTCACCATTTGCTGAATCAGCAATTTACTGACGAACGGCGCGACGTTCGGATGATAAAAAATATTGTCCAGCGCCTGATGCAGCGAATTGTTGGCGTAATTGATGGTCGCCGTTCCGGTGCAGCCGGTGCAAGCCGGAATGTTCGGGTTCGCTCCCGGGTAATTGAGCAGCGTCTTCGCCGTAATGTCGTGATTGTTGGCGTTGCTGACAATCATCGGGTCTTTATAGTTCGGGCTGCCCAGCACACGATTCGGACACTGCGCGGTCGCCGCCTCGCAAAAACTCCAGCCCGTAAGGACTTTGGTGAAATTGTTGACCGTGTTCTGGTCGTAGGTCGGAATCGGGTTGCCCTGCCCGTCGCGCTGAAGCGTTCCGTCCTGGTTGAGCATAAACAAGCCGACGTTGAAAAGCTGCAAAATCTCGCGCGCGTAGTTTTCGTTCGGGCTGTTGCGCGTCGAGCGAGCCATATCCAGATAATTGCCCATTCCCGGATTCAGAGTCATATCCAGCATCAGGTTGCGCCAGTTGCCGAAAGCATTCCTGCTGAGCATCTGGTGATAGGTCAGCATCCAGCTCGACTGCTGCGTGTCGACGCCGGAAATCACCCAAATCTGGCTGAGCGCCCAAGCCGTGCGATGTTTCAGCTGCGGCTCGCCGTAAAACGCTTCCCTGTAAAACCACGTCTGCACGGGATACATCGAGTAATGGTCGCGGATGCAGTTTGGCGGAATGTTATTTTGGCAATCGGTCGGAGCATTTACCGGCATCAGCGGAATGTTCGGATAAGGATTGGAAGGATAAGGCGCTTCAAATTGTTCAGCCAGCCACGTGCGCAGACCGATGCGGCGGATTCTGTCGTCGAGCGCCTGCGTCGGACCGAAAGTCGCCTGTTCGAGAAACCTGATGCGGTCGCCCGACCAGCGATAGCCAACAATCTCGGCGGACGGAGAATTGCCGACGGGCGGCGAGAGCGGCGCGGGCGTGGGTGTTGCGCCTTCGTCATCGCGGATTTTTCCGCCGGTTTCGCCCAAGCCGAGGCGCACGCGATTGCTCGTCAGTCCGCGCCACGAAACGCGCACCAGAACGTCGCCGGTCGCGGGCTGTTCTTCCCAAAAGCCGATTTCGTCCTGCATCTGAACGGTCAGAGCGTAAATCCACGGATAACCTTTCACCTGTCGAATATCCAGCACGGGCAGGCGATATTCGCGATTTTTGAAATCCTGAATATAAACGCGAAAAGCGTTTGCGCCTTCGCCGCTCATCAATTCGACGTTCGTGACGAAAAGTTTGATTCTGGAATCCGCGCCGTAAGCGAATGCGCCGCCGGTTGAAGATTTCGGCAAAGCTCCGCGCCACGCGTCCGCCGCAACCGCCAGAGCGCGCGTCGAATCCGGTTGACTAATCAAAACCGGCGTCGGCGAATCCGGGTTCGGGTCGGTTTCCGCCGCATTGGCTAGGACGGGAAAAATCAGCAGGGCGATAGCGAAAAACGCGCCGGAAATCTGTCCGGATAAGCGCGACATACAACTCTTCATGCCCTTCCTCCTTATTTCTAACTGAAATGGTTAAATTTTATGACGTTAAAATGGATAGCCTGAAAACGACTGTGGGAATAGTCAGTTAATCAATGTTTTGCATTTTAACTTATAAATGATTCGCCGGAAAAAGACAAGTTGAAATGTCTGCACAAGCGCGAAATTCAACTTTTCCGGCGGCTTTGAATTAATTACGAATTGTAAGACGTGGGAAAAATCGTTTTGGTCGAATTTTCTCTTTCAGGGAAATAGGAAATTAGGGAAATTAGGGAAGGTAGGAAGTTAAGGAAATTGGGGAAGGTAGGAAATTATGGGAAAGAATAATTTGATTTCTCCCGTAATTTCCTATTTCCCTAATTTCCCTCGTTTTAAAAATAAGATTTGGGCGGAAACTCGAAGGAATTTCCCATCAGAAAAGACGCCAGATTCGGGCTTTCGTGCGAGCGGTCGTAGCCGACCAGCTCGACGTAGGCGCGCCCGTCCGCGCCGCCGTTTGCGCTTTTCACGCCGCACGCGCCTTCCCAATAGACGATCATCGTCGTGCCGCGCGTGTCCAGTTCCTGGTCGGCGAGAACGGGCGTAACGGTCAAGTCCAAATCGTATTTCGGAACTCTGACGCGCCAGCCGCTCGGATAAGTAGCTTCGGTGCGCGGCGATTTCCAGAAGCCGGTCGGCTCGATGGAAAAATCTTCGTGCGAAAGATGCGTCGAGTTTCCGTCCGCATCGACGAATGTTCCGCTCGAATATTCCGAGATGCCGTCCTTGCTGTTGCGAAGCTGGTAGCACATCAATTCGCGGTCGTCGTCCAGTTGAATCGAAAACCAGTCCCAGCCTTTCTGATTCTCGGTCGGCGTCCAAGTGCCGAATTCTCTGTCCATCCACGCCGAGCCTTTGAAATGCTCGGTTTCGCCGTGCCAGATGATGTCGCCTTCGGCTTGCATCCGCGTGTAGGAAAAATAGCGCGACGCCTCGCCTTTATCTTTATACGAAACGCCGTTCTGCTCCTGCCCGTTCAGAACGACCCTTTTTGACGGCTTCAGTGTCGCCTCGAAAACGATGTCGCCGATGGTAGCCCGCAGGATGTGCGCGCCGTGCGATTCGCGCAGCGACCAGTCGCCGAGCCGCAGGTGAAAATGCGTCTCGCTCGCCGACGCGGGAAAATCAAACCAGCCGTTCGAGCTTTTGCGGTGCGCGTAGCGGAAATTTTTGTTTTCGTAATCGGTAATCGCGAAATGCGCGAAATAAATCGGATTTCCCAAAAGCCGAAGCGGAACGACGCTGAATTTGTCCAAATCCGTGCGGCGTTTGAAAAAGACCAGCTCGAAGCCGAATCGTTTTCCGCTCTCGGTTTCGCAATGCCCGGTGTAATACCACCATTCGGTCTGCACGTTTTTGTGCGCCGCGAGGTCGCGCGGCAATTCGACGACGTCGTATTCAGTGCCGTCGCGCAGAGTGCCGGCTTTTCCGACAAAAGTATCGGCGACGCCTTCAAAAAACTCGGTCGCGTTTTTCTCCAGAGTATTTAAGATTTCCTGAAAATTGTCCTGAAAGGTATTCTGTTCGCTCATAAGAAAATTGTAGCAAAACAGGCGGAAACAAGTCTTGTCCACGCGCAATTCATCTGCGCCGCGTCGTGCCGGGCGATAACTCAGAATCGGCTCTGAAATTTATCCGCGACGGTTAGTTAATCTTCAGGCGGATAAACGCTTGACAGCCGCCGTTTTTGTTAGTATCGTTTGCAGCCCGAAAAATAGCGGGAGAGAAATAAATTCGGATAAAGGTAATAGAAACGATGATATTGGATTTGAAACGCGAGTTGTTGCGACATCTGGTCGCCGCTTTAACTTTTCGGGCGAGAATAGCGATTTCGGGCGCGCCGGAAAGTTTCGCCGCCTTTAGAATCGAGGAAACCGTCAGAACTCCGGCGGAGATTCTGGCGCACATCGGCGATTTGCTCGAAGGCTCTCTGTATTTGATGAAAGGCGAGCTGGTTTATTTAAATTCGGCTCCGCTTGTCTGGAAAGAAGAAGTGAGGAGATTTTTCGCGGCGGCGAAGAATTTCGATGCTTTCCTCGCGTCGGACGCGCAGATGAATCAGCCGGTAGAGAAAATCGTGCAGGGTCCGATTGCCGACGCTCTGACGCACGTCGGGCAAATCGTAATGCTGCGCCGCGTCGCCGGTGCGCCCGTGCAGGAGGAAAGCTATTTCACCGCTGAAATCGCTCCCGCCGAGATTCACCGTGTGTTTTTCGCACCGGGCGCAGATGATTAATTACTTCGCGGAGCTTAAATAAAAACACAAGACGAAAGTCGGAAGTCGGACGTTTTTTCCGGCTTTCGACTTTCGCTCTAAAATGGCGTGAGGATTATTAGCTAGCGGTTTTTAGGTTTGGGTTTAGGTGTGCGAACTTTTTCCACTACATCGACACGCTGGATTTTCAGCACGACGCGGACGACGTCCGAGCGATTATCGAATCTGGCGGGCAGAAAAGCGGCTTCGTTCGGGTCTTTCTGCAAGGCGTTTTCCAGCGCCTGCAAATCGCTTTCGTTGCTCGGCGCTTCGACGACTTCAGAAATTCGCGCCATTCCGTTGCCGAAAACGTCGGCGACCACCACGACTTCGTCATCGCGCATCTTGCCGCGCACGATTGATTTGGTTAAAGCCACCAGCGCGCCCGTCGGGTTGACCGAAGGCGATTCGTTGGCGACCGTCACCCGCTTCGCCGCGTATTCGGACTGACTCATTTTCAGCTCCTCAATCATCGGATTGCTGTTTGCTGCAAGCAGAAGCTGCGACGAGCCGAAAGAAACATCGCCGGAATCAGCGTTCGCCAGATTGTTCCGGACGGTCGGGTTTTGGCTTGACAGCAGGCTGGCGAGCAGCGAGAACGTCAGAATCAACGATGCGACCGTGCCGACCGCATACGGCATAAAACGAAACTGGAGCCAGCGGCGAAAGCCTTCCGAGTAAATAAAGGGCTGTTTTTTCTGCGACGCCGCGACTTCGACGGCGACCGCGCTTCTCACCGAATTTAATAAATCGGCGGGAATCGCGGGGCGCGATAAAACGCGCAAATCGTTTTGCAATGTTTGAAATTCTGCAAGCCGCGCGCGGCACAGCGGGCACGTCGGCAGATGCGTGTCCACACGGGCGCGAACATTTTCTTCGAGCGTGTCGCCGTCGGCGTAAAGCGCGATTGCTTCCTGTAAATCTTTGCAAGACATAAAAGTTAGTTCCAGGTTCAAAGTTCAGGGTTCAATGTCTTAAGATTTCATCAATCTTGAGCTTTGAGCCTTAAACTTTGAACTATTTTGGCGAATGACTGACCGACCCCGGCTGTTTCCGGTTTGCACCGGGAACAACTCCTTTGCCCGGCGTGATTTTTCGGTATTGCTTTTCCGGCTTGCGGCAACTTTGCTGTTGTTGTTGCTGGTCATTTCAAATAATTGCCGCCTGCGTTTCAAAGCTTTCCCGATTGACCGCGCCGCGCCTTTCGTCACCTTCGACCCTTTTTCGTTTGGCACCGATTTCTGTCTTCAAAAGTGAAGCCGGGGCGGGTCAATCATTCGCTTGTTTCGGTCTTTGGTCTTTGGTTTTCGGTCTTCGCTTTTTTTTCCGCTCAGCATTGAGTCTGAATTTTAACGAAGACCGAAGTCCGAAGTCCGAGGTCCGTTTTTCAAATATCAAAAACCGTTCAATTTCTTCCGCAGCTCCTCGCGTCCGCGGGCGATGCGGGATTTCACCGTGCCGACGTTGGCGTCCAGGGCGACGGCGATTTCCTCATACGTAAAACCTTCGATGTCGCGCAGAATCACGGCTTCTCGAAAGTTTTCCGGCAGCTCCAGTAAAGCCTGCCGCAGTGCTCGCTCGCGCTCGCGCCTGAGCGTTTCCGTTTCGGGATTTGCCGCCGAGCCGGAAGCGAGCGTTTCGCTTAAAGGCGTTTCCGTCAAAGGATTTTCGGCGTCGAGCGAGACCGTAACGCTGGATTTGCGGCGTTTCCACCACCGAAAGCGATTGCGCGATTCGTTGATGGCGATGCGGAAAAGCCACGTTTTCAAATCCGCGTCGCCGCGAAAATTCTTCACCGATTTGAGCGCCCTTAAAAAAGTTTCCTGCGTCAAATCGCGCGCTTCTTCCCGGTCTTCGGTCAGGCGAATCAGAAACGCGTAAACGTCCGCCGAATATCTGACCACGAGGGCGTCGAACGCCTGCGCGTCGCCGGTTTTTAATCTTTCAAGGAACTCCGTTTCGACGGCGGACGAGCGGGCAGTCGAAACCTGTGTTGCCGAGACAACCGCAACACTCGTCAATTCTCCTTCGTCAAATGTCATTGACTTGCTGAAGAACATTCCCCGCCTTTTCTTCATTATCCCGGCTGCCGTCTCCAGCAACGAGAGTTTCAAATTGCTCATTCGGACTTTCTTTCGGTCGCGAACTAACCTATTAGACACCGATTTTAAAATTTTGTTCCCGAAAAATGAAAACTTTTTTGCGGAAATTTTAAAATTTGTTCAGCTCGCCGCCGATTAGATGCACAAAACATCTTTCGACACTTGTCACTCATCCGTATTTTACGTTACATTTGAGTTTTTCGTATAAACTCAAATTTTCATCCGGAAGAACGTTTAAGAAAGCAGAATATTGCACTAATGGCTACAAGAAAGAAAAGACTACAGGAAGTAAAACCGGCGACACCGACCGGGATGTCGGCAACCAGCACAGGCGGCACGGGCGCGACGGCGACGAAAGACACGCCGCGTTACCAGGACGCTTTTCAGCGCAAGACCGAGAGACGCATCGAGGAAGTCAGCCGCAAGGTTGAGGGCAGAGGCAAAACGATTCTTTACGCGCTCGCCGCGCTCGCCGTGCTGGCGATTCTAATCGGAATCTTCGTTTCGTGGAATCGCCGCTCGAACGCCGCCGCGCAAGCCGCGCTCGGCAAAGCCATCGAAACCTCGGAAGCGCAGGTATCGGCGCAGCCGCAGCCGCAGATTGCGGGCGCGCCGCAGCCGAGAACCTTTAAAACCGAAAAGGAACGAGCCGAAGCCGCGATTGCGGATTTTCAAGCCGTCGCCGACAAGCACGGCAGCCCGTACCGCGAAAAAGCGCAGTATTTTATCGCCGTCAATAAACTCTCGCTCGACCGCGCCGCCGCCGTCGCCGAGCTGGAAAACCTGTCGAGAAGCGGCGGGGAAGTCGGCACGCTTTCCAAATTCGCGCTGGCGCAGGCAAAGGAAGGCGACGGAAAGCTGGACGAAGCCGCCGCGCTCTACGGCGAGCTGGCGGCGCAGAGCGACCCGATTGTCTCGAAAGACACAATCAATTTCGCGCTCGCTTCCATCTACGAAAAACAGGGCAAAAGGGAAGACGCCGCCAATCTTTATTACAACATCGCGAAGACCGCCTTTGAAGCCAAGGACGCGGACGGAAAACCGATTCAGCCCTCGCAGACGGCGCGCGACGCGAGAACGAAGCTTCAGGCATTAGACCCGACGCGCGCGGCGGAAATCAAGGAACCCGCGCCGGAAATGCCGCAGATGCCGGGCGGTTTCCCGGTCGGTTAAGCTAATTTAATCAGCAGAAAATCAGGAAGCG
>JALZHR010000038.1 GCA_030860665.1 Acidobacteriota bacterium | reverse complement strand
TTTTACCGGCGCGGAATACGCCCAGGACGCTTCGGGCAGAATCGAATGCGCGACTTTCGCCTGACCGCTCAGCAATTCTCTGATAATTCTCTCGCGGTCGATGGCGTAGGCGATTGCCTGTCGCACCTTGACGTTGTCGAGCGGTTTTTGAGTGATGTTGAAACCGATGTAGCGAATGTTAGAGCCGTCGCCCTGCACGATTTGCAAATTCGGATTTTTGCCGAGCGTGTTGAAAGTGTCGGCGGAAATATTGGTCGGGTTCGGCACGAGGTCGACGCGCCCCGATTGCAGCTCAGCCTGCAAAGCGTTGGCGTCGGTCACGGTTTTGACGTTTACCTTCTGAATTTTCGGCGCGCCTTCCCAGTAATTCGGGTTGGCTTCGAGCGAGACGAGATTGTTCGCCTGGTCGAAGGCGACGAATTTAAAAGCGCCTGTGCCGACCGGCGCGGTTTTCTGCTGTTCGATCGTGCCTTCGGGAATAATCGGAATCGTCACCAGATTCGAAAGCGTCTGGTTTATCAATGCCGGGCGTCGAACCTTCAGCACCAGAGTTTTCGCATCGGGCGTTTCGATGGCGGTGATATGCTGCTGTTTCTGGGCGTCGACCGTATCGTAAAAGCTCGCCGCCTTGTAGCCGCCGCCGGTAAACAGCGAGTTGAGCGTGTATTTCGCGTCAGCCGAGGTTAAGTCCTTGCCGTTATGGAATTTAACGTTGTTCCTTAAGGTAAAGGTAATCGTTAAATTAGCGGCGTCGATTTTCGGGTCTTCCGACAGCTCGCCGACGTATTCAAACTTTTCGTTTTTCCTGACCAGCGAATTGAAAATTAAATTTCGGACGCGGTCAGCCGCCGCGTCCGAAGAGACCGTCGAGATTGTGTCCAGACCGGAAAACTTGTCCGACAGCGCGATGGTCACCGCGTCGCGCGCCTGCGTGCGGCAGGAAAGCGTTAGAAAGAGGGCGGAAATAATCAGTAAAAATGCAAAAATATAACGCAAGATAGTTTAACCTCCGTAACTGTAGTTCAGATTTTCGTTAAGCCTGGCGATGTCGTTTGAAAGCTGCTGCAAGCGATCTCCGTCGAGCGGAAGCGGCGATTTCAACAGTAATTTCACCTCGGCTATTCGATGCAAAGATTCGTCGAGGCGTTCCATCGAAAATTCGCCCGAGCGAAAAGCTTCGAGCATCGCCCGGTAGCTTTTTCTCATAGCTTCGGCTCCGGCGCAAATCAAAATCATATCCTCGCCCGCCTTAAACGCCGCTTTCGTCCCGTCCTCGATAGGGCAGTGTTTTAAAATCGCGCCCATCTCCATATCGTCGGTCAGAACCAGGTGCTTGTAACCGAGTTCTTCGCGCAGCAGTTTCGTCACGATGTTGTGATTAATCGAAGCCGGAACGAGCCGACCGCCGATGGTTCCGGTTTCCAAATCGATTTTCGGATAGCCGCCGTGACCGACCATCACGGCGCGCACGCGGTCGTCCTCGTCGCGGCGAAACAGGAAAAGCTCGATATACGGCGCGAGGTCTTTGGCAATCAGCTCGTCGCGCGACATATGCACGAGCGGCAATTCCTCGTGCGAATCGACCTCGCCCGCGCCGATGCCGGGAAAATGCTTCAAACAGCCGAGAATTCCGGCGCTTTGCAGCCCGCGCAGATAAACCATCGAATAACCCAGAACCTCGCCGGGCGAGCGACCGAACGAACGCGAAAACAAGCCGTTGGAAAGCAGGTCGCGGTCTTCGGACATAATCTCCATCGTCGGCGCGAAATTCATATTAAAGCCGAGCATCAGCAGCAGCTCGCCCGTAATCGTGCCGAGCTGCCGGGCGGCGGCTAAATCGCCGTGCTCGCGGATGACGCGCGGCGGCGGCATCGGCGTGATGATGCGTCGCAGGCGGTCGACCAGCCCGCCTTCCTGGTCGAGACTGAGTATCGGCTCGACCGGCAGAGTTTCGCGCAGCTCGTCGTTCAGCGCGCGTACCTGCTCGATGCCGCGCACGTTGCGCGAAAAAAGACAGATTCCGCCGGGCGAGATTTCTTCGAGCAGTTGACGCGTATCCGCGTCGATTTGCGGTCCGGGAAGTCCTATAAAAAATAATTGTCCGATTTTTTGTTCGATGGAAAGAGACCGAATTTTTTCTATCAGCATGATAACTTCTGCGGATTTTAGCAAGGTTAAAGTGATTTATAAAGCGTCGGCGCGCTGACAGTTAAAGTAAAGCTTAAAAATATTTCCGAAACCCGTTTATTTGCAGCATTTCAAGAGTCAAATCAAATGCCGAATAAAACAGCAGCCGGAAGCCGGAAAATGGGAAACGGAAAATAAAAACATCACATTTTCCGTTTTCCATTTTCCGTTTTCCGTTGTATTTTATCGCGCCGCGTTCGCGTTCATATTCGCGTTGCGCGCCGCGTCGGTCGTCTGGGACGGGTCGCGCATTCCGCCCGTGTGACACCAGCCGGTTTTATGTCCGAGATTATTCGCACCGGTCAGCTGCGCGTAAGCTCTCTCGACCACGCCGTCTTCGGGGTCGCTCAAAAACGGGTCGGTTGCCAGGCTGCAGTAATCGTAGCGATACCAGACGTCGGTAAACGAGGTTGTGTGATAATAAACCTTCGCCCGCGCCCAAGACGGAATGTTAGCCAGCCACGCAGCCGCGCCGCTATACGTCAAATCGTTGTTCGCGCCGCAGCCTGCGCCGAAAATTTGTCCCAGAAGCGCGAGATTTCCGGCGAGCGCCGTGCCTTGATACGGCGTTCCGACCGATTGAATCAGCCGCGTTCCGCCCGTCGCGTAATCCAAACCGCTCCAGTAATAAGTGTATAGATGCAGGGAAGCCGCGCCGCCCTGACTGTGGGCGACGATGCCGAAAGACGGAAGCGACGCCCCGAAGTTCCGGATTAAATTCGCAAACTGGTCGTGCGTGCGGTTCCGGTTTAAATCGAGAAATTTCACGTAATCGGTAAACTGCCCCGCGGAAGCCGCCGCGCCCCACGCGTCGCCCGAACAATAGCCGTGAACGAGCATCAGCTTTCCGCCGACCGCATCGTTGATTTGAATTTCCGGTCGCGCGCCCTGCCGCATTTCGTCCGTAATTTCGCCGTTAAAGTTGCGCGCCGAATCGGGTATGTAAACAGACGGCAGAGAGATTTTTTCGGCTTTCGCCAGCACGACCGCATTATTCGCGTCCTGAAGCCGCACGTTTCGCAATTCGTAATTTCCGCTTGCCCCGGCGCGCGAAAGCCAGCGCGAATCGAGCGCGAGCGAAATCCAAGCGCGGCGCTTGTCGAAGCCTTTTCCCTCGGTCATCCCGCCGAGCCACGCGATTGGCTGCCCGTTCGACCAGACTTCGCCGTGAGCGATGATTTTTCGCCCGATTTTCAGATTATTGACGGGCAAATCAATCTGCCAGCGCAAATCGTCAATCAAACGGGCTTTCGCCGCATCGTTTATCTTTAAATTTTCCGCCGCGACCTCAAAGCTGTGCTCGGCGGTTCTCAGAAACTCGCGCCCGTCCGGCGTCGTGCCGGCGGTTATAACCTGCGCGAGATATTTTCCGGCTGTCTGCGGCGTGAATGCGGCTCGCAGGCTGCCGTTGCCCTCGTCGCTCATTTCGAGCCTGACGATTTCGCCGCTCGGCGTCTGAATCGAAACGGTCGAGCGGCGAATGCCGCCGGTTAAAGAATCGGGCAAGCCCGTTTCGGCGTTCGATTTTTTATCGAACAGGGAAGCGACCAAGCCTATTTCGCGACCGACCAGAGTTTCAAAAGTGTCGATATACGAATAGAGCCGGTATGGCGATTCGTTCGACGCGACCAGATAGCCGAGCGGTTTTTCGCCGTTCGTCGCAAGCGAATCCGGCAAATCCAATCTGACTCTTAAAATACCTTCGCGCGCCGCGCCGAAGCGGAAAACTTCCGCCGGAAACCGACCTTCGCCCGCCGTGCCGAAATCCGTCTGCGTGCGCTCGATTTTTTGCATAAAACTGCCTCCTTCGCGCAGGTTGACGAAATCTTCGCCCGGCAGAGCCGCCTCGATTTTCCAGCCCGAAGCGTTCGGCGCAAGCAGCAGCAATTTGAATTCTTTCGCGCTGTCGACCGGAATCTCTATTTCTCGCCCGTCGTCGCCAGCGTAAAACGGAATCATCGCCGCTTTCGACCGAATTCCGGCTTCCGACGGATTAGGCAGTCGCATCGCGGAAATCTCCTCAGCCGCGCCGCCGAGCTGTTTATATTGATTGGAGCTTGCCGCGCGTTTTTGCGCCGAAGCCGAAACGACGAGCGTAACTAAAAGACACAGCAGAAAATAGAAGCGAAGCTGTTTTGAAATCTGCATACAAATCTCCCGGAAAATTAATTTAAAAGAAAGACGACGCGATTGATAAAAGGGAAATCTTTGAAAGCCGGATGATTATAAACGTCGAAAATGCAAAACGTAAAACGCAAAATGCAAAATGCGGGAAGAAATTTAATCTTGAATTCTAATTGCCGGTATTTTGCATTTTGCATTCTGCATTCTGCATTTATTAAATGATTCTGTTTTTAAACTCGGTCAGTAGTTTTTTAGCTTCTTCGGGCGAAAAGTTTTCGACGTCGGTTTCGCGCAGCTCATCAATGACGTTTTCGTTTGAGATGGCGAACAGCGAAACCTGCGAAGCGAGTTTCGATTTGCTCGCGCGGTTGACGGCTTTTTCGAGCGCGCCGCCGTTTGTCGCCGCCTTCTGCTGTTCGGAAAAAACGGCTAACTCGTATTTTTCCAGTTTTTCCAGAACTTCGCGCGCGCGGGCAATCGCTTTTGCCGGAAGCCCGGCAAGCTGTGCGACGGCGATGCCGTATGATTTCGAGGCTTTTCCTTTTTCCAGTTTATGCAGAAAAACGACTTCGCCGTCTTTTTCCGTCGCCGTAATCTGATAATTTTTAGCGCCCGCCAGATTTTCGGCAAGCTCGGTCAACTCGTGATAATGCGTGGCGAAAAGAGTTTTCGCCGAATGCTCGGGCGAATCGTGCAGATATTCGGCGACCGCCCAGGCGATTGAAAGACCGTCGAACGTCGAAGTCCCGCGCCCGATTTCGTCGAGCAGAACGAGCGAGCGAGGCGTCGCGCTGTGCAGAATCGCGGCGGTTTCCGTCATCTCGACCATAAAAGTCGAGCGACCGGAAGCCAAATCGTCCGAAGCGCCGACGCGCGTCCAGATGCGGTCTAAAATCGGCAGTCTGACCGCGCCTGCCGGAACGAACGAGCCGATTTGCGCGAGAATCTGAATTAAGGCGACCTGCCGCAGAACCGTGGATTTTCCGCCCATATTCGGTCCGGTGATAATCAAAAGGCGGTCGGTCGAATTGTTCATATACAAATCGTTCGGGATAAAATTGTCGCGCGAAAAGGCTTCGACAATCGGGTGACGACCGTTTTTGATTTCGATTTCGTCGCCGTCGTGCAGAACGGGCGCGACGTAATCGCGCCGGGCGGCGGTTTCGGCAAGCGATTGCAGTGCGTCGAGCGTCGCCAGCGCGCGAGCGGTCGATTGCAGATTGCGCGTTTCTTTTTGAACTTCCGAGCGAATCTGATAAAAAATCTCGGCTTCGATTTCCTTGATGCGTTCTTCCGCGCCGAGGACTTTTTCTTCCCATTCTTTAAGCTGCGGCGTCGTAAAGCGTTCGGCATTTGTCAGCGTCTGGCGGCGCTCGTAATCGGCGGGAACGCGCGCGGCGTTGCCTTTCGAGACTTCGATGAAATAGCCGAAAACGTTGTTGAATTTGATTTTTAAATTATAAATTCCGGTGCGGCTGCGCTCGCGTTCCTCAAAACCGGCGATAATCTGTTTCGCCGACCGGCTGATTTCGCGCAGCTCGTCGAGTTCCGCGTTAAAACCTTCGCGAATCACGCCGCCGTCCGAGAGATTTGCGGGCGGCTCGTCCGAAATCGAGCGCGCGATTAAATTTTGAATTTCCGGCAGCTCGAAAATATTTTCCGACAAAACTTGTAGCAAAAGGCTTTGCGCGTCCGATAACGACTGATTGATGTTCGGCGTCTGCGAAAGAGAACGGTTTAAGGCTAAAAGGTCGCGCGGCGAAGCCGTTCCGAGATTCAGGCG
>JALZHR010000015.1 GCA_030860665.1 Acidobacteriota bacterium | reverse complement strand
GCCTTTCGTTGACGATGTAGTATTTCGGGTCAAGTTCCAGAGCCTTCTCGAAATATTTAATCGCCTGTTCCTTATTGCCCATTTGAAGATATGCTTCGCCGACGGCAAAGTGGCTTCGAGCCAGTTTGGGATTCTCTTCGACGTTTAATTTGAAGAGTATAAGTCCCTGTTCCGGCTTCTTCTCTCCGAGCAGCCGCTCGCCCGCTATCAGCAGCGGCTCTTCGGTCGCGGCAAACTTATTGAGCGGGTCGGCTTTGAATTCGCGAAAGCTTTTGACGGCTGAATCGACGCCGCCTTTTGTCAGGGATTCGTTCAGCAATTCGGTCAGTCTCGGGCGCGGAACGTAATTAAGCGCAAAGTTAAATGCCGGGTCGATATTGTTCCGGTAATCGTCGGATGTCAGCTCGACCGAGGCGTCGGGAGTCGTCCAGGTTCGCGTATCCCAGGGCGCCCAATCCTGCCAGTAATAAATCGAGACGCGCGCCGTGATGCCGCTGTTCGGCAGCGTAATTTTGCGCGAATCGGAATAGTGATTGCCTTTCGAGCCGGAAGGCTCGCCGACGAATACGGCGTTAGTGTATTTTTCAAAATCGTTGAGGAAAAATTGTGCTGCCGACCAGGTGCTGCGCCCCATAATTACGAACAGTTTTCCCGGCTGATTGACTTTCGATTTGATGGCTTCGAGCAGCAGCGGGCGCAGAAGCGTATTATTGCCGCCGCGATTGAGGCGCACGTCGAAAATTACTTTTTCGACGCCGTTCTGCTCCACAAAACCGAAAAGTCGTTTGGCGAAAGCCTCGATAGTCTCGTTCTCCTTGTTCAGCACCTGATTCATCTGAACGTAAACCGTGCGCGAATCGGGCAGCAGCTCGAACCAGAATTTATCATTCGGGTCTTTTTTGAGCCAGAGCGGAGCTTGAGCGGTCGCGCCGTCGCGCATATCGACCCAGCCTTCCCTATTGACCCAGCTCGTATCCGTATCGGGCGGCAGAAGCTCAGGCGCGCCGAACTGTTTCAGATTGACAATTTGCTCTTTTCCGCTGCGCTGTCTGACGGTGAGCGCAACCGAATCGAGCGTGTCCGTAATTTTAAGCGCGTGCAGGATTTCCGGCATCGCTAGCAGATGCGGCGCGAAAAACCTGATGTTCATTTCGTTGTCGACCGCGACGATTTCGCCCGCCCGGCTGACGGCTTCTTCGGTCGTCAGATTTCCGATTTTAACGACCCGCGCGCCGACCAGCTCCGCGTTTTCGCGCGAAGCGGCGCGGACGAACAGACCGTCTTTGAAAAGATAAAATTTCAAAGGCAAAGCGCGAAATCCGATTTTCGGGTCGCGCGTCGGCGCGATGTTGGTGTGACCGTCTCCGACCATCGCGACTATTCGCGCCATCTCGACGATGATTTCGTGCCGCGCCAGATTGGGAATCCGCTCGTGCAGCCGGTTAACCGCGCCCTGAAATTGAACGGGCGTGATGGTGTGAAACAGGTTTTTGTGCCATCTCGGCGCTTCGGCAGCCAGATAGCGCAGGTCTTCCTGCCAGGCTTTAGCCTCCGCCTGGCTGACGCCTGCGAAAGATTGTTTGCTGCTGCTGCTGCTGTTCTGCTGTGCCAAAATCTGAGTGCCGAACAGGGCAAAGCACATTAAAACGGCTGCGACGACAAGGTAAAATTTCTTCGACATTAAAATTGCTCTCCTAAAAAAATGGGATTATTCGATTAAATTATTTTCCTGTAAAGAGGAAGTATTAACGTTAGAACACCGCGAAGGATTGTTCTGTGACAGTAAACTTTTTCCGCCTTAAGAATTTTGCGTAATCACCAGAGAAGCGCGACATATCACGGGAGACCTCGCAAAGGCTGTCCGAGATTGCGCATAGAGTGAAAATCTTGAGGCATAAATGAAACACCGCGCGGAAAAAGTATTAATTAGAAAACAAAAATTAATTTTGACCCGATTCGCTTTCGGTAAATTATTGATTTTATTATTTTTATTGATACAAGATTTTTGTATTAATGATTAACTATAATTTTTTCATTAAAAAATATCTTGACAAGAAAAACTTTTACGTGCATTATTCTGTTGCTAAATTTCCGTCGGAAAATTCAAGTCGAACGAAATGATTGGAATCTGAAAAATTTCAATTATTCATAACACCGAAACTTAACGCGTTCGGCGGTCAGGTTCGTCTCGTGTCTGTTAAAACAGCGTCGGGCTGCCGCCGAACTTTATCCTAAGGAGCAAAAATATGTTGACAGGCGATAAAAATAATTTCAGTTTCTCGAACGTTAACATTTTCGGGAAAAAGGGCAGGAAGAAAAACCGGCGGAAACAATCGATTTCCGATAATCAATCCGGTAAAGGGCGGCGCTTTCAGCTAAAGAAATCACTGGTAAAGAAGCTGATTAGCGGCTTGTTGATTGCGACACTGCTGGTTCAGACGACGCCCGCGATGCACGTTAGCCCGCTGACGACGGCGACGGAATTAAAAAACGACTTTACCTTTGCCCTCGCTTCGAGCGGGTGGCTGTCTTTTCTGAAAAACGCATTTACCACCGGCGGCGGCGAATCGAAAACCGCTGACGGACAGGACGAGGCGAGAAAATCAATCAGCCGAATCCGCGTCGAGCCTCAGATTACGGAGATGCTGGAAGGCGATAAGGTGGCTTTTTCAGCCATCGGCATCGACGCGGACGGCAACCCGGTCAACGGGCTGAAGTTTTCGTGGTCGTGCTACGATTTAGGCGCCAAGCAAGCCGCGCCGATTTCCAGGGACGGGCTTTTCGCGCCGACTTATCCGAGCGAATATCGAATCACGGTCGAAGGCGGAAAGTTAAGAACCGAATTTCAGGTCAGGGTAAAGAAGGGTATGAACCGCCGGGCGAATGAAAAGCCCATCAGCGAAGTCACCGTTTCGACCAAGGAAACGGAAGCCACGCACCTGAACGCGGACGAGCTGGACAGGAAAAAATCGACCGCCGAAAACGCCGGCGGCGGGGAAGAAACTTCCAACTTATACGACGTCTACGGCTGGAACGAGGGAAATTACGGCGCTTCGGACAATCCCGGCAATACGGTCGGCGATCCTCCGGGCAGCCTCGAAGACGGCGGCGCGGGCAACGGTAATTTCCAGATTACGGCTCCGCTGCTGGATTTGAAGGCGCGCGGCAACGATATTTCGCTCGGTCTTTACTACAACTCGCGCCTCTGGACGAAGGCGAACAGCGAAATCACCTACGACATCGATAAAGGCTTCCCGGCTCCCGGCTGGCATCTCGGCGTCGGCAAGATGATTCTGCCGGGCGGCAATTCCGGCGCGATGATTATCGAGCCGGACGGCACGCGCCGCCCCTACACCGGCTCGGTAACGACTTACGGCTCGTCGCAGTGGTTTAACGGCTACACGACCGACGGCAGTCTTATCGACTACGGCTATTCCGGCTATAACGGCTATACGACGGGCTACGCGAAATACCCGAACGGAACCGTTATCAATTACGGCGCGGGACACGATTGGGTCATCTACCCGACGCAGATTACGGACGCGAACGGCAACATCACCACCATCACTTACGTGAACAATCAGGGACCGCGAATTTCGTCGATTACCGATTCGATGGGGCGCGTCATACAGTTTCACTACGATTACAATAACCTTCTGACCGCGGTCACGGCTCCGGGCGTCTACGGCGGCGCGCCGCGCACGCTCGTCCGCCTGCACTACAAACAGCTCGGTCTGAGCTACCAGTTTTCCGGTCTGACGCCGCGCGTGCGCAACAGCGTCCCGTGGGTTCTGGACGCTATTTACTATCCGGGAACCGCCACCGGCTTCTGGTTTAACGATGCGGATTCCTATTCCAGCTACGGAATGCTCAGGAAATCGGTCGAGCAGCGCGGGATGGGCTTTTCCGCCAACTCTCTGAACGAGCAGGGGACGGTCTCGCCCGGCTTGATGACCAAGCAGGAGCTTTATAATTATCCGCAGTCTGCGATTGCCGGTCTGACCGATGCTCCGACTTACACGACGATGACCGAGTCGTGGACGAAAGACGGCACGAACGTCGAGACGGCGACGACCAATTATCACCTCCAGATGGAGCAGAACCCGCGCAAGATAACCATTACCGCGCCGAACGGCTTAAAGAGCGTCCAGTATGCTCATTACGCTCCGAATCAATGGTATGACGGGCTGATGTATCTGGACGAAACGCGCAACGCCAACGCCGGAGATGCGCTTCTGCAAAGCAGCGAGGTTTCGTGGCAGCTCGGAGCTTACCAGTCTCCGCGTCCCGCCTGGCTTAAGCAGACGAATGAATTCGGGCAGACGACGCGCAAGGAATATTCCTACGGCGCGAGTTATAACGCGGTCACGTCCACGCGCGATTACGATTACAACGGCGCGATGCTGCGCGAGGTCAGAACGCAGTATGCCGACAACGCGAATTATGCCAATAATCACATTTTCAGGCTTCCCTCAATCGTCGAAACTTATAACGGCGACGGCGTGACGCGCGTCAACCGCACCGAGCTGACCTACGACGAGGGCGCTGAATATCTGGCTGACACGCCCGGCGTTATCAACCACAATGAAAGCTACAGCCCGTATGCTCCGTCGTATTGGGTCGAGCAGTGGTGCGTCGAATACGACCCTTACTGGGGACATTGCACCCAGTGGGACGGCGGCTACTGGCAAAGCGCGTATAATCCGCAAACCGCTTTTCGCGGTCAGGTCACCAAAATCAAGACCTACGCCGACGCGGCGGGATTGAACAACAACACCGCCGAGATTGAAACCCGCAGTTACGACATTACGGGAAATCTCGTCACCGCCTCGAAATACTGCGACGCAGCGACGCAGTGCGAAAATCTCTTTATAACCTATACTTCGGCGACGCAGTATGCTTATCCGCAATCGACGACGCGCGGCTCGGCATCGAACGCGAACACGCAGGTCGTAACGTCTTCGACCTACGATTTCAACACCGGACTCGTCACGTCGGCGACCGACGCGAACGGGCGCACGTCTCACACGAGTTATTTCGCCAATTCCCTGCGCGTCGATTACACGACCGTGCCCTATCGCTACGGCAACGCCGGATATACGAGATTCCTTTACGACGACGTCAATCTGGTAACTACCGAAACGCTTTACACCGACCAGCACGTCATCGCCAAACAGAACATAAGATAT
>JALZHR010000013.1 GCA_030860665.1 Acidobacteriota bacterium | reverse complement strand
ACTTGCCCAGGCTGCGGTTCCCTTCGGCGATCTCGCGCTCGCCTTGCAGGATGTGAATCTCGACCGATTGCTGGTTGTCCACGACCGTGGTAAAAGTCATCGTGTTTTTAAGCGGAATCGTCGAGTTGCGCGAGATTAATTTGACGAACAAGCCGCCGCGCGTTTCCAGACCTAAGCTAAGCGGCAAAACGTCGAGCAGAACGATGTCCTTGACGTCGCCCGTCAAAACGCCGCCCTGAATCGCCGCGCCCATCGCCACGACTTCGTCCGGGTTGATTTCCGACGAAGGCTCGCTGCCGAAAAGCTCCGTGACCGTGCGCGCGATAATCGGCGAGCGTGTCTGCCCGCCGACCAGGATTACTTTGTCAATATCGCCCGGCTGTAATTTCGCGTCCCACAGCGCTTTCTGGCAAGGCTCGACCGAAAGCTCGACCAAATCCTTGACCAAATCCTCAAATTTCGCGCGCGTCAGAACCGTGTTGATGTGTTTCGGTCCGGTCGCGTCAGCCGCGATAAAAGGCAGGTTTACCGTAGTTTCCGAGACGCTCGAAAGCTCGCATTTGGCGCGCTCAGCCGCTTCTTTCAACCTTTGCAGGGCGAGGCGGTCTTCTTTCAAATCGATGCCGTTTTCGAGCTTGAAGCTTTCGACGAGCCAATTGATGATGCGCTGGTCGAAATCCTCGCCGCCTAAAAACGTGTTGCCGGACGTGGAAAGAACTTCAAAAACGCCGTCGTTGATTTCCAGAATCGTGATGTCGAACGTGCCGCCGCCGAGGTCGTAAACGGCGACGCGTTCGGTTTTGTTTTTGCCGAAGCCGTAGGCAAGCGCGGCGGCTGTCGGCTCGTTGATGATGCGCTCGACGTTCAGACCGGCGATTTTTCCGGCGTCGCGCGTCGCCTGCCTTTGCGCGTCGTCGAAATAAGCGGGAACGGTGACGATGGCTTCGGTGATTTTATCGCCTAAGAATTCTTCCGCCGCCAGCTTCAGCCGCTGAAGGACGATTGCCGAGATTTCCGGCGGGCTGTAGGTGCGGTCGAGGACGCGGATGTGCGCGTCCGAGTTCGGCGCCTGCGCGATTTCAAACGGCACGGTCTCGCGCATTTTCTCGACTTCCGGCGAGTTGAATTTGCGCCCGATTAAGCGTTTGACGGCGTAGAGCGTGTTTGCCGGGTTCGTGACGGCTTGACGCTTGGCGATTTGCCCGACCAGACGCTCGCCTTTTTCCGTAAAACCGACGACGGAAGGCGTCGTGCGCCCGCCTTCCTTGTTCGGGATAATCTGCACCGTGCCGCCTTCGAGGACGGAAACGCAGCAGTTGGTTGTTCCTAAGTCTATTCCGATGACCTTACTCATAGTTTTTTTTTGAGTCCTTTAAATAAATGACCGGGAGAATCGAAGAGAAGCGGTTGCGACAACGGCAGCAGCTACTCGTTTTTGAAAGAATCCGAGTCTATTTCCTGAAATACGGGTTGCTGCTGCTGCTGCTGCTGCGGCGGCGGCTGGCTCGGACGCTGATTTCCGCCGCCCGACGCGGAAACTTTGACCACCGCGTGACGGATAACTTTTTCATCCATTTTATAACCGCGCAGAAGCTCTTTGGTGACCGTGTTCGGCGGGTATTCGTCGGATTCCTCAGCCGCCGCCGCTTCGTGAAAATGCGGGTCGAACGCCTTGCCGACCGAATAAATCGGCTCGATGCCCATCTCCGCCAGAACTTCGCTCAATTGTTGATCGACCAGATAAATTCCGTCGAGAAAATGCTGAAATTCCGGCGATTTTTCGTCCGACAGAGCATCGGACGAATCGAGCGCGCGTTCCAGATTATCGACGACCGGCAGCATCTGCGTCGCCAAATCGCCGACCAGAGTGCGAAAAGTTTCGTGGCGGTCGCGCTCGATGCGTTTACGATAGTTATCGAAATCAATCTGGCGGCGGCTCAAAACCTCGCGCATTTCCTCGCGCTCTTTTTCAAGCTGGCGCACCTGCTGGCGAAGCTCGGCTAATTCCTTGCTGAACTGCTGCTGCGACTGCTGCTGCTGCTGACCGTTGGATGAAGCGTTGAAATTTTCCTGCCCCGCGTTGCCGGATTCAGAAGCTTTCGCCGGTGCGTCACCGCTATCGCCCGGCGTCGCCGCTCTCTGATTCGAGCCTGCAAACGAATCGTATTCTTCAATCTCGACGAATATCTCGGAAGTGATTTTCAGGTCTTTCTCCTTCGCTTCCAGCTCCTTGATAAAGTCGTCGAGCGAAACCAGATTGTCAGCTTCGATTTTTTCGATAAATTGTTCTTGTGAATCGTTGTTGGAATTCATTTTAGGGTTTGTAAAATTATTTTTCGCCGGGGAAAAAAAATCAGGAGTTCGATTTGTCGTCAATCATCATTTTTTCGAGCATTCGCGCCACGTAGCTGACAATTGAAATCATTCGCGCGTATTCGATGCGGGTCGGTCCGAGAACGCTCAGCGTTCCGGCGCTGCCGCCGCCCGTGCCGACGCGATAAGGAGCGGTAATCAAAGAACAGTTTTGCAGGGTCGGAGCGATATTCTCGCTGCCGATGACAATCTGGACATTGCCGCGGGCGGAAACGTCGCGCTCGATGCACTCGTTGAGAATTTGCACCAGCCGCGATTTTTCTTCAAACGTCCGGAGCAGCGCGCGCAGTCTTTCAAAATTTGAAAAATCCGGCTTTGCCACGATGTTTGAAGTTCCGTCAACGTAAACTTCGCCCAAATCTTCGCTCTCGATACTCTGTGAGCAAAGAATAATCGCCGTTTGCAGCAGCTTGTCGAAAAGCGTTTTTTCCTCGTGCATCAGGCGCAGGATTTCCGTCCTGATGACGGCGAGGCTTTTGCCGCCGAATTCGGTGTTCAGATAGCGAGCCGTGCGGTCGAGTTCTTCCTGAGACAAGGCGTCTTCGAGCCGGATGATTTTATTGTGGACGATGTTCGGCGCGGAAACCATCACGACTAAAATTCGCTTATCGGCAAGATTGACGAATTCGATATGCTGCAGGCGGTCATTTGCCAGGCTGGGCGAAACGACGATGCCGACGTTCTGAGAAAGAGCCGAGAGCAGGTGCGAGGTGCGCTCCATCAGGCGGTCGGGCGTTTCGTTTATGCCCAGCTCGCCGTTGATGAGCCGTAAATCCTCGTCCGAGAGGCTTAGGACGCCGAGCAGATTATCCACGTAAAATCGATAACCT
>JALZHR010000004.1 GCA_030860665.1 Acidobacteriota bacterium | reverse complement strand
ATTTACGATTTACGATTCACGCTTCACGATTCACGATTCACGCTTCACGCCTCTTTCAGCTCATCGCCAGAAAACGCTGGCGGATTTCCGGCGTCGGCAGCATACACGCGTCCTGTTTGCCGAACATTTTATAGCGATATTTCGCAAACAGTTTGTAGAAAAAGTTGCGGGCGAATCGCGGCACGAGCACGAAGCCGTAAGCGAATTTCCACGCGCCGTCGAGCCGTCGCGCAATCCGCAGCGCGGCGGTCGAATACGTGTAAATCTTGCCGTCCTCAATCAGCACGACCGAATCGGTCTGGATTTTGTCGATGCCGTTTTCCGCCAGCAGCTTTTCGCCGATTTCCGACTGCAAGGGCGCGAATTTGAAATATCCGGCTTTGTCGCGCTCGATAATAAAATTCACCGCGCCGTTGCAGAAATTACAAACCCCGTCGAATAAAATTACTGCGCTCATATTTTAATGTTAAAACTTTGCGCGCCAATCGTAAATAGCCAGCCGAATTCCGCGATTGAATTTCGCCTCTGAAACCTTGTAAGATAAATTGCGTAACACCTGTTTGCAAATCTGTTTTCAGCTTCCAAATAAAGTTATGAAAAAACTTATCCGGCGTTTTTCGACGCTTGCAGTTTTAGCGTTTATCTGTTTCTGCGCGCTTCCGGTCGCGGCGCAGACTTCCGGCTCGTTTGCCATTACCAATGCGCGCATCGTGACCGTTTCCGGCGCGACCATCGAGCGCGGCACAATCGTCATCCGCGACGGCTTGATTGAATCGGTCGGCGAAAACGCCCGCGTTCCGGCGGACGCCCGCGTATTTGACGGCGCGGGGCTGACGGTTTATCCGGGCTTTTTCGACGCGAATACGAATCTCGGCTTGCCGCAGCCCGCGCCGCGCCCGCCCGGACAATCGCAGCAGCAACAGGCGCAGCAGCCGCAATCAAATTCAAATTATCCGAACGGCTTACAGCCCGAAACGACCGCGCTCGAAGCTCTGAAAGCGGGCGACGCGCAGTTCGAGACGCAGCGCAACAACGGTTTCACGACCGTTCTGACCGTCTCGCGCGACGGCATTTTCAACGGGCAGTCGGCGGTCATAAACCTTTCGGGCGAAGCGGTTTCGGCGATGGTCATCAAATCGCCTTTCGCGCAGCACATCACTTTCCGAACCTTGTCCGGCGGCGTTTACCCGACCGCGCTGATGGGAACTTTCTCGGCGATTCGCCAGATGCTGCTCGACGCGCAGCGGCTTCAGGAATGGCAGAGAAACTACGCCGCCAACCCGCGCGGGATGAAGCGTCCCGACACGGACAAATCGCTCGAAGCATTGCTGCCGGTTTTAAACCGCACGATGCCGATTGTTTTCAACGCCAGTACAGAGCGCGAAATCGTCCGCGCGCTGGATTTAGCGAAGGAGTTTAATTTAAGGGCGATAATTTCCGGCGGCACGGAAGCGTGGAAAGTGGCGGGCAGATTAAAGGAACAGAACGTTCCCGTGCTGCTCTCGCTGAATTTTCCGAAGCGCACGACCGCCGCTTTGCCCGAAGCCGACCCGGAAGATTTGGACGTTTTGCGGATGCGCGCCGAAACGCCGAAAGGCGCAGCGCGATTGGCGCAGGCGGGCGTAAAATTCGCCTTTCAGTCCGGCGGAATGACGAACATCGCCGATTTCTGGACGAACGCGGGCAAGGCGATTGAAAACGGCTTGAATAAAGACGCCGCTCTGAGAGCGATGACTCTGGGAACGGCGGAAATCTTCGGCGTCGAAAATCGTCTCGGCTCAATCGAGCAGGGAAAAATCGCCAATTTAATCGTCTCGCGCGGCGATATTTTCGCGAAAGACAAGGCGATTACGCACGTCTTCGTGGACGGGCGGCTTTACGAGCAGAAACCTGCGGAACGAAAACCCGCCGCGACGACTACGACGACTGCGACAACGACTACACCGGCGCGCGATATTACCGGCGTCTGGAATATCACGGTCGAAATCGCCGGTCAGAGCATGCCGCTGACGCTGAATTTAAAGCAGGAAGGCGAGAAGCTTTCGGGCAGCGTAACCTCGACATTTTTCGAGACGACGCAAATCCGCAGCGGTTCGGTCACGGGCGACAGCTTCGGCTTCGAGGCGACAATCAATATCGGCGGTCAGAACGCCGTCAACGTCGTTTTCGCCGGAAAGGTCAGCGGCACGCAAATCAGCGGCACGGCGACCTCGCCCGATGGCGCGAAGCCGTTCAGCGGGGCGAAAGTTCCATAGAATATTGAGTTGATTGAGATTTAATTTGATGAATTGGCTCTCGTTAATTGAGATTTAATTTGATGAACTGCATCTCGTTTTATTGAATTGCCTCCGGCTTTAGCCGGAGGACAGAGGATATAGAGGACAGACGGCTTTAGCCGAATGATTTTCAAATAAAAATCCTTTTGGCTTTAGCCTAAATTTAGGCTAAAGCCAAAAGGAAGATTGATTTTTTTTTAATTCGGCTAAAGCCGCTTGTTTATTTGGCAATCCAGTCCTGCGGCTAAAGCCGAAGGCAATTCATAAAGCCGACGGCAATTCACAGGCATCATTACGACCTGAAAAGAAGGGAAGAACAGGAATGAGAAAAATAAAGGCTTTTATTCTTCTGAGTTTATTTTTATTGATGACGCCGAACGCGGCAATTTTCGCGCAGTCGCGAAAGCCGAACGACGTTTTGATTCGCAACGCGACCGTTTTAACCGCCGCGCGCGGCACGCTGGAAAATACCGATATTCTGATTCAGAACGGGCGCATCGCGCGCATCGGAAAAAATCTGAGCACGTCGTCAAACGCCCAAATCATCGACGCGACCGGAAAGTTCGTCTCGCCCGGCATTATCGACTGCCACTCGCATTCGATGCTCGACGCGATTAACGAATTTTCGTTCAGCGTGACCTCGATGACGCGGATGCAGGACGTTCTGAACCCGAACGACATCGCCATTTACCGCGCGCTGGCGGGCGGCGTGACGACGGCGAACCTTTTGCACGGCTCGGCAAACGCCATCGGCGGTCAGAACGTCGTCGTGAAATTCAAATACGGTCGCCCGGTCGAGGATTTTATCTTCGCGGGCGCGCCCGCCGGAATCAAGTTCGCGCTCGGCGAAAACCCGAAACGCACGAATTCCAACGCGGGCGCGGGACAAACGCCGCGTTACCCGCGAACCCGGATGGGCACGGTTGAAGTCATCCGCGACGCCTTTCTGCGCGCGCGCGATTACAAGCAGTCGTGGGACGATTTTCGCGCCAAAAAAACGAAAATTCAGCCGCGCCGCGATTTGGAGCTTGAGCCGCTGGTCGAGATTCTCGAAGGCAAACGTCGCGTGCATTCGCACGGTTATCGCTCGGACGAGCTTTTGAATGTTATGCAGATAGCCGACGAGTTCGGCTTTAAAATCTCGACCTTGCAGCACGGGCTGGAAGCCTACAAAATCGCGCCGGAAGTCGCGAAACACGGCGCAGGCGTTTCGATTTTCGTCGACAGCTGGTCGTATAAGCTCGAAGCCTACGACGCGATACCGCACAACGCCGCGATTTTGTGGAAATCGGGCGTCAACGTTTCGATAAATTCCGACTCGGACGAACGTATGCGCCGCCTGAATTTAGACGCGGCGAAAGTGATGAAATACGGCGGCGTGCCGGAAGAGGAAGCGCTGAAAATGATTACGCTGAACCCGGCGAAACAGCTCGGCGTCGATAAGCGCACCGGCTCGATTGAAGTCGGGAAAGACGCTGATTTGGTCATCTGGAACGCGCACCCGTTCAGCGTCTACGCGCGCGCGGAAATGACGATGATTGACGGCGAATTTTATTTCGAGCGCAGCCGCGATTTATTAAGACGGCAGGAATTCGAGCGCGAGCGCGAGGCGTTGGAAAAACTGGACGTCAACCGCGCGCCCGGCAGCGGCGGCACGCAGCCGCGCATTCCGGCTGAACAGCGCGTCGAAGACCGCGACGAAGCCGATCGCGAAAGACAAGGAGACAACGAATAAAATGCAGAACGCAAAACGCAAAATGCAAAATAACGGAATTTTTATGAATTTTCTCCGGCTCGGTTTTTTGCTGCTCGCCGCTCACTGCTTACTGCTGTCTGCCTCGGCGCAGAGTGACGGCTCGCAGCAGAATGTTTTGGGCAAAGCGGGAACTTTCGCCATTACAAACGCCCGCATCGTGACGGTTTCCGGCGCGACGATTGAAAACGGGACAATTTTGATTCAGGACGGGCGCATCGCGGCGGTCGGCGCGAATGTTTCCGTTCCCTCGAATGCGGAGCGAATCGACGGCAGAGGCTTGTCGGTCTACCCGGGAATGATTGACGCGGCGACGAATTTAGGATTGGCGGAAATTTCGCTCGGCGCAAACGCGACGATGGACGTGGCGGAAGTCGGCGATATGAACGCGAATGCGAAAGCGATTACCGGCATTAACCCGCACAGCTCTCACGTCAACGTGACGCGCGTCAACGGCGTCACGACCGTGCTTTCGATGCCGATCGGCGGAACGATTGCCGGTCAAGCCGCCGTCATCAATCTCTGGGGCGCGACGCAGGGCGAAATGGCGGTCGTCCCCGCTTTCGGCTTGGTCATTAATTTCCCCAGAATCACGACTTCTGCGGGCTTCGGTCAGCAGCCGCTCGAATTCGGCGAAGCCGTCCGCCAGCGCGACCGCCGGATGGAAGATTTAAAGAAAACTTTCAGGGACGCCGAAAATTACGCCCGCGTCAAGGAAGCCTACGCCAAAGACCGGAGCTTGCCGTATCCGGGCGTCAATCTGAAGATGGACGCGATGATTCCCTTTATTCGCGGCGAGCGCCCGGTAATCTTTCGCGCCGAGCGCGAGCGCGACATTCGCTCCGTCGCCCGCTTCGTCGAGGAAATGAAAATCAAAGGCGTCATCATCGGCGGGCAGGAAGCGTGGAAAGCGGCGGATTTGCTGGCGAAAAACAATATCGCGGTCATTTACACGAACATCTACAACCTGCCCGTGCGCGACGACGACGAATACGATTATTTGTTTGAAGCTCCGGCGAAACTGCAAAAAGCGGGCGTGAGATTCGCCGTCGCGACCGGCAACGACGGCGCGGAAGTGCGCGATTTGCCGTATCAGGCGGGGCTGGCGGCGGCTTTCGGCTTGCCGAAGGAAGAAGCCTTAAAATCCGTCACGCTTTACCCGGCGCAGATTCTCGGCATCGCCGATAAACTCGGCTCGATCGAGGCGGGAAAAACAGCGAACATCGTCGTCGCCGACGGCGATTTGCTCGAACCGCGCACGAATATTAAATATTTATTCATCAATGGTCGAATGCTGCCTCTAACCAGCCGCCACACCGAGCTTTACGAGCAGTTTAAGGACAGGAAATGAATTTTAATGCAAAACGCAAAATGCAAAATGCAAAATGAAAGAACTGATTTAATCCTAAATCTTACTTCCTAATATTTTGCGTTTTGCATTTTGCGTTTTGCATTTTCTTCAATCTTCGTCACCCAAAATTTCCTGCACGCGCCCGACCTGCCCGTCGGTTAACCTGACCTTTATGCCGTGCGGGTGAAAAGCCGAGTTGGTCAATAAATCCTTGACGATTCCGATGGTTCGCCTGCCGGTTCGCTGGTCTTGTTTCAGGACAATCGCCACGCGCAAGCCGGGACGAACGTCTTTTCGCTGTTTTCCGTCCATAAAAACATTTTCCTTTATTCGCGGAACAAATTCCAGATTCCGGTGTCTAATTCAGGCGACAGGCAAGTGAATGTTTTCGCCTCGACCCGCAGGAATGGCACCGGCTAGCAGAGGAGGAAAATAGAATGTTGGATAATTTAGTCGAATCGAAAAGCAATGCCGGAGAGAATAAACGCGAAGCCGGTTTTCTGATAACAACGCTTTTTATAGTCGTCGCGCTGTTTCTGACGACCTTGACTTACAGCCTTTTCGCCAAGGATTTGGGAATGGATGACGGCGGCTTGGAGCTTTCCACGCTGGTCGCGCCGGTCATCGAAGCCGAAACGCCGCCCGAGCCGGAAGTTCGGAAACAGCCCGAAGAAAACCGCGCCGCAGCGACGGAATCGAACGTCGTGATGCGCAGAGAAGCCTTTGCGTCGATTGACCGGACGACTACTCCGCCCGCCGACACAAACGGGCAAAAAGGCGTTCAGAGCTGGGTGAAAGGCGCGAAAATCGGTCCCGTTAATTCTGACCCGTCGGGACAGAATAATTTACCGTCTCGCGGCGACGGCGAGCCGGGCGAAGGCATAGCCTCAAACAACACTTCGCCGGAAAAAGAAGTCGAGCCGCCGCCGATGACGCCTAAGCCGTCGCCGAAGCCCGCCCCGGCAGAGGTCGAGCCGAAAAAAGAAAAGCCCCGGATGGTGACGGGCGGCGTCGTCAACGGGAAGGCGACTAATTTAGTGAAACCGCAGTTTTCAGCGGCGGCGAAAGCCGTCAAAGCAAGCGGCACGGTCAACGTGCAGGTCGTCATCGACGAAAAGGGTAACGTAATTTCCGCCTCGGCGGCTTCCGGTCATCAACTGCTTCGCAAATCGGCGGAAGACGCCGCGCGCGCCAGCAAATTTACGCCGACCTTTCTGACCGGGCAGCCCGTTAAGGTCACTGGAGTTATCGTCTATAACTTCGTTCAGTAACCTGAAGCGATAGGAAAAGCGGCAAGGCGAGAGCGGCGAACCGGATTTTTTAAGCCCGCGCATCACGCTTCGGCGACTATCGCCTTGCCGCCTTTTCAGCTTAAAACAAAAAGACTGTTCATTCGCGAATGAACAGTCTTTTTCAATTATCAACGAATTTTCCGTCTACATCATAAAACCGAGATTAGAGCCGGAGAAATTGCCGATATTCGGAAAGGCGAGCGGCACGTCGGCGTCCGCCAAGCCGTACCAGCGCGCCAGCGTCGCCGCGTATTGCTCGACCGAAACGGAGGGGATAAAGCGCCCGCGCGTGTCGGCGTCGTCGCCCGTGCCCATGACGAGCGTCGGAACGAAAGTGCCGTTTGAGGTCGGTCTGCCGTAGAAATTTCCGCCCGCGACCGCGCCGCCGACGACGAAATAATATCCGCCCCAGCCGTGATCTGTCCCGACGCTGCTGCCGCTGCCCGCCGGGCTGAGCGTGCGGTTGAAATCCGACATCGTAAAGGTCGTGACCTGCTCGGCGACGCCTTGCGCGACCGTCTCGTCGTAAAAGGCGCGTATCGCGCGGCTGACCTGCGTCAGCAGGCTGTCGTGATTTCCGATTTGATTGCTGTGATGGTCGAAACCGCCAATCTGAACAAAGAAAATCTGGCGGCTCATACCGAGCAGCGTTCTGAGCTTTATCAGCTTGGCGACCTGCCGCAGTTGATTGCCGAGAGACGTGGCGGGAAAAGTCACCGTCAGCGTCGGGTCCGTGGTTAGCTGCTGGCTGACATTGACGGCTTGCTGCGTTATCGTGCTCGCCTGCTGAATCAAAGTGTAATTCAAATCGCGCGTGCGGGCGTTGTTCATCGCCGTCAGCCGCGCCAGCTCGTCGGCGGCTGTGCCGAAGCCGTTCAGGGTTAAAAGCTGATTGAGCGGCGTCGGCGCTGCGCCGACAATCAGCGGTTTGGTGCTCGTGCCGTTATTGAAGATGGACGCGCCCGCAATCGAGGTAATCATCGGGATGGCGCCGCCCGGATTCTGCGTGCTCGTACGGTCGGCGACGCGCCCGCCCCAGCCGGTCGTCGATTTGTGGCTGGAAATCGCCGTCTTGAACTGCTCAGCCTGGTCGGGATGCGAAAAAAGCTGGTAGGGGCGCGGCGCGCCCGCCTGATAGGTCGCGCGCGTCAAAGGCTGGACGAGACAGCCGACGTTGCAGACGACAGCCATTTTGCCCTGCTGCCAGAGCTGGTGCAGCTCGGTCAGGCGCGGATTCAGCCCGTAAACCTGCCCGCCCATACTCGACGGCGTCATCGGCAGCAGCTGGTCGCGCGGAACAGCCAGCCCCTGCGCCTGCCTGACGGACGCATACTGCGCGTAGCCTTCGTTGTAATTGGGAATAACGGAGTTATTGCCGTCGTTGCCGCCGTCGAGAAAAACGCAGACCAGAGCCTTGTAATCATCGCCGCCCGCCGATTCCGTCATCGTCTCCGCCGCCTTCTCCTGCGCCAACACGTTGACCAGACCGAAATGCCGCATCTGCGTCGCCAGCGCCGTCATACTCAGGACGCGACAGGATTTTTTCAAAAATTCTCTTCTGTTATCTTTCATAAAATTTTTAAGTGAGCGGGGAGCGATGAGCAGTGAGCAGTTTTAAATTTGAAATTGCTATGTTGAAATTTAAAAACCAACGGCTCACTGCTTACCGCTCACTACTCACTATCTCTGCACCTGGTATTGCGTCAGCGTCGTCACCAGATAATAGGCGGTTCTCGCGCGTTTCAAAGTGTTGGCGGCGGCGACGGCTTGGACGGCGGTTAAAATGTCGTTGCGCACGGCGGCGCTCATCGAGCCGTGCATCAGCTCGCGGTTGAGCGTATCGACCAGCGCCGCGCCCGTCGTGTCCGAAGCGGCGAGCGATTGAAGGCGGCTCAAATCAATCCGCGTCCCGCAGGGAATGCTCGTCGGATTCGCGGTCGTCCCGGTGACGGCTAAAATTCCCGCGCTCGTCGAGGCACTGCCGGGCGGAGCCATCTGGTTGACGAAATTCGGGCGTTTCAAAGCCGTGCCGGTCGAGAAAATTCCGAATTCCGGTCCCGCCAGCGGCGTGCCGGGAATAATGTATTCCATCGAGTAATAGCTGAAGACGGTCGGCGGATTGAAAACGTCCTGTTCGAGCGGCTGCGTGATGCCGTTGATGACGCCGTCGCTCTGCCCGTTGCAGCTTGCCGGGACGGTGATATTGTTGTTCGCCGCCGGGCTGAACGGGCGCAGAACGCTCGTGATAAACAAAACCGGCTCGCGCAGCTTGCCGTAATCCGGGTCGGTTTTGACGTTGCCGCGCGCTTCCGGGTCGAGCAGGATTGCGCGAGTAACGGCTTTCAAATCGCCGCGCGTTCCTTCGCCGTTATTGTTGAAAACGGCTGCGACGCGCCCGACATAAGCCGGAGTCGGATTGCTCGTGACAAGCTGTCGAATCAAAAGCTTGCTGATGAACGGCGCGACGTTCGGGTGATAGAAAATATTGTCCAGCGCCGCGTTCAAATCTTCATCGGGCGTTTGCCCGGCGGGAATGTTCGGCGTCGCGCCCGCGTAGTTCAGCAGTGTTTTTGCCGAAGTGTCGTGATTTGCCGGATTGACAATCATCGGGTCGCGGAAATTGACCAGCCCGGGCTGCCAGCTCGGGCAGTTGTTCGGGTTCTGGCAATACGACCAGCCGGTGAAAACTTTGGTGAAATTGTTGATGATTTCCTGGTTGTAGCTCGGAATGCGGTTACCCTGCGCGTCGAGCACGGGCGTTCCGTCCTGGTTCAGCAAATCGACGCCGATGCTGAAAAGCTGGAGAATCTCGCGCGCGTAATTTTCGTTCGGATTCTGGCGCGTGCTGATTGCCATATCCAGATATTGTCCCATCGCCGGATTCAGCGTCATTTCTTTCAGCAGCGTGCGAAAATTGCCGAACGCGTTGCGGTCGAGCGTCTGAACGTAGGGCATCATCCGGCTCGGCTGCACGAGGTTGCGCCCCGAAGTGACCAGAATCTGACTCCAAGCCCACGAAACGCGCCGCCGCAGCTGCTGGTTCTCGTTGTAAAGAGCTTCCCTGAAAAACCAGTTCTGCATCAGATACATCGTGTAATTGTCGCGAAAGCAGGTGACGGGCACGTCGACGGGCTGATTGTCGCCGTCGCAGGTCGAGGCGGGCGTCGTCGGCATCAAAGGATAATTCGGATAGACATAGTTAGCGTAGCTCGCTTCGTCCATCTGTTCTTCGAGCCACGTGCTGTAGCCGAGACGGCGCAGGCGCAGCTCGAGCGCGGCATTGACGCCGAAGGTCGCCTGTTCCATAAAGCGCACGCGGTCGCCCGTCCACGGCAGACTGGCGCGATTGGCGACGGGCAATTTATTTCTGGCGTTCGGCTGCGTTCCGGGCATCGGCGTCGGAGTCGCGCCTTCGTCGTCCTGAATCTTTCCGCCTTCAAAACCGATTGAAAGCCGCACGCGGTTGCTCGACATTCC
>JALZHR010000553.1 GCA_030860665.1 Acidobacteriota bacterium | reverse complement strand
CGTTGAAGGATTCTTCGTGACGGCTCTTTCTACTCTTGCACTCATATATCGGTCGTTGGTGAAAATTTTCTTTTCTACTGCAAATTCCTTATTTTATTATTTTTAGCCAAGCACAAAGTGTAAAGTCGTATCGCCCAGCTTCAGCTTGTCGCCGTTCGCCAGCGCGCGCGGCTGCTGCGGCAACAGCCTGACGGGGTCGCTGGTCTTCGTCAACAGAATCGTCCCGTTCGACGAGCCTAAATCCTCAACCATAAATTTATCGCCCTCGCGCCAGATGCGCGCGTGACGACGCGAAATCTTCGTCTGCGGGTCGAATTTGGAAAGGTCGACCTCCGGGAAAATATTCGACATCGGGTCGCGCCTGCCGATCAGGCTGGTGTCTTTTTCGAGATTGAAAGTCGGCGGCTCAAGCTCGCTTGTATCAACGATATACAGGCGAGCCGTGAGGCGCGCGGGCGCGACGTAAACCGGCTTTTGCGCCGCGACGGCGGCTTCGGCAAGCGGCTGTTTCGCGCCGCAGAACGGGCAGAACATATCGGAGGCGACGATTTTCTGACCGCAGAAGCCGCAGAAAACCGGCTCGTTTTCCGCCGTCACGAGCTGTTTGTCGCCTAAGCCGTAAGTTACGCGCCCGGCTTTCAGATTATCCAGATGCTTGATTAAAACCTCGCGCAGCTCGGCGGCGGAAAGAAATCGCTTGTCGGCGTTGTATTCGACGGCGCGCATCAGAATCTGCTCAATCTGGTCGGATAATTGGGGATTTATCTGGCGCGGGCGCGGATTTTTGTGAAAATCGAAAATCAGCAGCGGATTATTCTGCGGGTCCGCGCCGGTCAAAAGGTGAAACATCGTCGAGCCGAGCGAGTAAATATCCGAGCGCGCCTCGACGTTTCCGCTGAATAATTCCGGCGGCGCGTAGCCCATCGTGCCGACCGCCGTTACACCTTTTTCCTCTTTGTTCACCCAGCGAGCGATGCCGAAATCAATCAGCATCACGCGTCCCGAATTGCCGTCAATCATAATGTTCGACGGCTTCAAATCGCGGTAAACAATCGGCGGCTGGCGGTTGTGCAGATAATCCAGCACGTCCGCAACCTGAATCGCCCATTCGGTGACGCTTTTTTCGTCAATCCTGCCTTCCGGCGACGAGCGCAGCCGAGCCGCCAAATCGCCGCCCGAAATATATTTCATCACGAGATAGAATCTGCCTTCCTTCTCGTCGTAGAAGTAATCGTAAATCGTCGGAATCGAGGAATGTTCAAGCGAAGTCAGCAGCAACGACTCGCGCTTGAAATCGTTAATCGCTTTTTCCTGCTGCGTCTCCTCGATGTAGGACTGAACCATTTCCTTGACGGCGCGCAGAACGCCGCCCAAGTTCCGGTCGCTGGCGAGATAGACCGCGCCCATTCCGCCGCCGCCGATTTTGCGCACGATTTCGTAGCGCCCGTTTAAAACTGTACCTTCCGAAAGTGTTTTCAGCTTCGCTTTTTTGCCGCCGGTGTCAATCGAATTGACGTTCGGACTGGTGAAAGAGCGTCCCTGACCGTCGTTTGATTTTTCCGCGCCGGACGCCGCCCCGCCGGAAACTTCCGGCGTATTTCCGACCGGCTCGGATATCTGAACTTCGCTTTTTTCCGCGACCGGTTCGGCGACGGGCTGATTTTGCGGCGCAGGCGCAGCCGAATCCTGAGCTTTCTGCACGAACGGCGACGGGACCGGCTCGCCAATCAGCGTCGCCGGAAGATTTTCTTCTTCTTCCTCGAAATGGGCGAGCGGCGCGGCGGGCGGCTTGATTTCGTTTTCGGACGGCGGCGGCGCGGCGGCTTCATTTTCCGGGGCGACCGGCTGACTTTCCGCTAATTTCGCGGCGACGGCGTCCTGCTGCGAAAAATCGGCGGGCGTGTATGGAATCGTCGAGTCGAAATCCGTGTCAGTCGCCGCCGCTGCCGCGGGTTGATTTGCGAGCGATTGCGGCGCGGATTCCTCTCCGAAATCAGGTTCGTCAATTTTTTGCGCGGCATCGCTTCCCGCTCCGAAAGCGTCGGTTTCAGGCTGCGCTGAAGGCGCGGCGGGCGAAAAATCGGGCTGCTCAAATCCGGCGGCTTGATTATTAAAAGCGATATTTTCGGGCGCGTCCGATTTCAGAAACGAATCGACCGAATGCGCGCCGCTGTCGAATTCCCTCGGTATTTCGGGTAGCGAGACGTCTTCGATAACGACTTCTTCGTCTTCCCTGACCGGCTCGATAGGGCTTTCCAGCGGAACGTCCACCTGCGTCGCTTCAAACGGCAGAGCCGCGTCAGGCGTCGCCACGGTCGTCGACGAAGACGCCGCAGCGTCAACTTCTGCCGCCGCCGGGTTTTGCTGTAAGGCGATTCCGCAGAACGGGCAATAAATATCTTCTTTGGCGACTTCCGAGCCGCATTCGTGACAATAGGACATTATTTTCTGTTAACTAATTCAAATTACTGATTTATGCGAAAACGTAAAAACGTCTTTCCGACAATAACCTCGTCGCCGTCGTTCAGAGGCTGGCGCGTGCCGGGAATCAGGCGTCGCCCGCGATTGATGAAAGTTCCGTTGGTCGAGCCTAAATCTTCCAGCAGGTAGCGATTGTTTTCCTTTATGATGCGCGCGTGACGGCGCGAAACTTTGGCTTCCGGGTCGTGCGCGTCCAAATCGACGTCCGGAAAAATTCCGTTGTCCGCGTCCCAGCGCCCGATATTCGATTCTTCGCTCGTCAATCCGAACTCGGTGCCGACCGACGCGCCGCGCTCGATAATCAGCACGGCGTGAACTCCTTTAGGCAAACTGTCGCCGCCGCTGCCGCCGCCGATTTCTGATTGCGCATCCGTGCCGCTCGCTGCCGTCGCAGTCGTCGCTTCTGCCGGAGCTTCCTTATTCTCTTCGACCTTCAATTGCTCGACGACGCTCGGAATGCCGACCGACGTGACGTTTGCCGATTGAAAATTGGGCGGCGGCGGAACGGCGTATGCCGTCAAAACGCTGTCGGCATCGCTGCCGCTGTTTCGTCCCGCTCCGGACAGCGCCGTGCCGCATTCATCACAATATTGAGAGCCTTCGAGATTTTCCGTCCCGCAAGTCGGGCATTTTATCATTTTTACACTACCTTGCGACCTGTTAGAAATGAACTTAATATGGCGATTGTATTTTAACTCGGAAATTGCAAATCGTAAATCGCTAAATTAGACCTTTGACCTTTGACCTTTGTTCCGGGATTTTCGGGTCTCGATTCAAGATTATAAAGTTCGCACCCGCTCAATCAATCAAAGGTTAAAAATCAAAGGTCGAAGTTCATATTTTTATGAAACTCTCTTGCCGGAAAAGTCGTATCAGAAAGGCAGACGCATCTGTAAAAATTTATTTGCGTAACTTAAACTGCTTTAAGAATCAAATCCCTTCAAATAGTTAGAGGAATAAAAAAATGGCTTTGAGCCGAAAGAAGAAAATTATTATCGGCAGCGTTGCCGCGGTTTTACTCGGAATCATCATCATCGGCAGCATTTACGCCACGCGCAAGGACATTCCTGAAGTAACGGTCGTTAAAATCGAGCAGCGCCGCGAGCTGCGCTCGACCGTCACGGCGAGCGGCGAAGTGCGCCCGATTCAGTTTATCAACCTGACGAGCGAAGTGCAGGGACGCATCGAGGAAATCTACGTCAAGGAAGGCGACCAGGTGACGAAAGGTCAGCCGCTCGTTCGCCTCGACCCGAACCAGCTTCAATCCACCACTGACGCTCAATTGGCTTCGGTTCAGGCGGCGCAGACCGAAACGCAGGTCGCCCGCTCGAACGTCACGGCGGCGCAGAATCAGCTTTCGCAGGCGCAGCAGGGCTTAAACGCCTCGCAGGCGCAGGTCGATACCGCACGCCAGCAGGTTTTGAACGCCCGCCAGCAGGTCGATACGGCGCAGACGGAAGTTGACCGCGCCCGCAAGGATTTGGAAACCGCGCAGCGCGAGTTGAAACGCACGACGCAGTTAATGGAAGCGCAGGTCGCCTCGCGGATGCAATACGATGAAGCCAAAGACCGCGTCGACCAGGCGCAGATTTCGCTGCGCAACGCGCAGGCGCGGCTGCAAACGCAGAGAAACGCCGTGCTGGTCGCCGAAAAACAGGTCAACGAACAAATTGCCCGCGTTAAGCAACAGCAGGTTTCCGTGCAGGACGCGCGGCGCGGCGTCGATACGGCGAATTACAGCGCCGAAGCGACCTCGAAACGCGCCGAACAGCAAGCCGCCGTGCTGCGCGGAACGCGCAGCCAGCGCGACAAGACCATGCAGACCGCGCCGATTAACGGCGTGATTGCCGACATTCCGTCGAAAGTCGGAACTTTCGCCGTCGCCAACCTGTCTTCGACGCCGCTGTTGACCATCGCCGATATGTCGACGATTAACGTCGAGGTCAAAGTCGATGAAACCCAGATTGACAAGGTCGAAGTCGGGCAGACGGCGAAAATTAAGGTCGAAGCCTTCGGCGAAAAGGAAATTATGGGCGAAGTGACGCAGAAAACGCCGCTCGCGCTCGGCAAATCGCAAACCGGCGGCGGTCTCTCGCAAAACATCAACGTGCAGGAAGCCAAGGAGTTCCGCGTCGTCATTCAATTGCGTGACGTGCCCGACAGCGTCCGCGAGGGCTTGCGCCCGGGAATGAGCGCGACCGCGACGATAACGACCAAAACGGTCGAAAACGTCGTCACGGTTCCGCTTCAGGCGATTATCGAAAAAGTGCCCGAAGCCGCGCCCGCGGCGACCGTCAGCGGCGACGCGCCCGCCTCGAACGAAAAGCCGAAACCCATCAAAGGCGTTTTCGTGATGGAAGGCGGCAAAGTCAAATTCGTCGAAGTGACGACCGGCATCACGGGCGAATCCGACATTCAAATCACCAGCGGTCTTTCCGAAGGTCAGGAAGTGATAACAGGTCCGCCCGGCGTCTTGAAAAAGCTGAAGGAAAACGACCTCGTCAAGCGGCAAACGAAGAAGGAAGGCGATAACGCGAACAAATCCTGAATGTGAAAAGTGAAAAACTAAAAGTGAAAAACTAAATAGCTCTTTTCACTTTTCACTTTTCACTTTTCACTTTTCACTTTTCTATGACCGAATTTAGCGAAATTCAAATTAACGGAAACGGCGACGGGCAGATTGTCGAAGCTCCTCACGGCTCGCTGATTGCGATGCGGAACATCTGGCGCACGTATCAGATGGGCTCGGAAGAGCTTCACGCGCTGCGCGACGTTTCGTTCGACGTGCAGAAGGGCGAATATCTGGCGATTATCGGACCGTCGGGTTCGGGAAAATCGACTCTGATGAATCTCATCGGCTGTCTCGATTCGCCGTCGCAGGGCAACTATTGGATAAACGGCAATCTGGTTTCGGAAATGACGGACGACGAGCTAGCCCGCATTCGCAACAAGGAAATCGGCTTTGTTTTTCAGACCTTTAACCTATTGCCGCGCGCGACCGCGCTGCATAACGTCGAGCTGCCTCTGATTTACGCCGGAATCAGTGCGAATCAGCGCCACGAACGCGCCCAAGCCGCGCTGGCTGCGGTCGAGCTCGGCGACCGCACGCTGCATCGCCCGAACGAGCTTTCCGGCGGTCAGCGCCAGCGTGTAGCCATCGCCCGCGCTCTGGTCAATCATCCTTCGATTCTGCTGGCGGACGAGCCGACCGGCGCGCTGGATTCAAAAACCAGCGTCGAGATTATGGCTTTGTTTGAAAAGCTGCACGCCGAAGGCAACACGATTATCGTCGTCACGCACGAAGCCGAAGTCGCCGAGCGCGCGCACCGCGTTATCACTATCCGCGAC
>JALZHR010000527.1 GCA_030860665.1 Acidobacteriota bacterium | reverse complement strand
GTAGAGACTCGTTCCGTTGCCGAAATCCGCCTGCAAAATCGCGTTTCGCAAAAGGGCGCGGTTATTCGTCGGCGGGCTTAAAATGTGAACACGCTCGTCGAAAGAGATGACCATCACGCGGTCGTTTTGTCTGAGCTGGTTGACGAAAGCGATTGCCGCATCCTGAATCTCGTCGATTCTATACTGCGTCGAAGGACTGACGTCAATCAGCAGAACGACCGTGAAAGGCTGTTCGACCGAAGCGAAGTTTTCGATTTTCTGCGGCACGCCGTCTTCAAAAATCTGAAAGTCCTGCTGGCGCAAGCCGGAAATGAAGCGACCGTCGCGGTCGAGCACCGAAACCGGCAGCGTCTCCAGGTTCGTTTCCACGCGAATCACGTCGTCGTCTTCGGCAATCACCTCTTCTTCCGAGCCGTCCGGCTTCGGATTAGTGACTGGCGTTGGTGACGGCGCGGGATTCGGTTTCTGCGTGTCGCCGATTAAAACCGGCGGGCGCTTCCGGTTGCCGTCGTTCGTCGGATTCGGACTTTGCGTTTGCGAATTGTTGACCGGCGGCGTCGGAGTCGAAGTGACGCGCGGGCGCGGCGAAGGATTGGTTGTCTGCGCCAAAGCGTTGAAGCCAAAGACACTTACGCACAACAAAACAAATAAGATTTTTCTCATTTCAGAATCTCCAGGCGGATTGGCGTTCTTTAGGGGAGAAAAAACGCTTTGTTTTGATTACGGTCTCTAATATTTAGATGCCCGGAACTTCCGTTTGGTCTTAATAACTGAGAGCTGAGAATTGAGAACTGAGAACTGAGAACTGGTAGTTGATAGTTATTTTTCTTTCACTATCAGTTATCAATTCTCAATTCTCAGTTAGAAAAGGCTAATTCGTGAAATCTGCGCCTGACCGAATTGAGCAGCACAAACGGCAGTTCGCGATTGTGCGTGCGGTTTGTGAGCAATATAAAAATTCTTTCCTTTTGCGGGTCAATCCAGAGGCTCGTTCCGGTAAAGCCGAGATGCCCGAAGCTGTCTTTTGACAACGCCGCGCCCGCGCTCGAATCTTCGGTTTCGGCGAGCTGGAAAGCGATTGAGCGCGCTTCGTTTAATTCTCCGGTGAAATTCGTGCGGAAAAGCTCGCAGGTTTCCGGCTTTAAAAGCACTGTCGTGGCGGGCAAAAACTGCCGCGCGATGCGGAAAACTTCTTCGGCGTTTGAAAAAAGCCCGGCGTGACCGGAAACGCCGTTCATAAAAAAGCAGTTTCCGTCGTGGACTTCGCCGCGAATTTGATAATCGCGCCAGCCGTATTTTGAAACGTCCAAACCCAAATCAATGCAGGTCTGCTTCTCGAACTCGTTTCCCTTTTCGCTGGCTGCGATTTTTTTCCGAAATTCCGGCGGCGGATTGAAAAACGTATGCTGCAAACTTAAAGGCGCAAAGATTTTATTCGCCGCAACGCTGTCCAGACTTTCGCCGTAAATTTTTTCGAGCAGAAAGCCGAGCAGCAGAAAATTAAAATCGCTGTAGACGACTTTCGAGTTTATCGGATTTACGAGCGGCTCGGACGCAATCAGATGCGGAATCTGAAATTTGGAATCGGCGAATAAATAAAACGGCTTCCAGTTCGGAAAGCCGGAAGTGTGCGTCAATAAATTCTCAATCGTGATTTCGCGCTTTTCTGCGCTCGCAAACTCATCGAAATATTTAGCTGCTTTATCCGCTAAATTTATCTCGCCCGCTTCAATCAATTTTGCGCAGAGCAAACCGGTAATCAAAACTTTCGTCAGGCTCGCCAAATCGTAAATCGTATCGGCGCGCGCCGGGATTTTTTCCGGTTCGACGACGGCAAAGCCGACCGCATCGTGCAAAACGATTTCGCCTTTTTCCGCCGCGAGATAAACGGCGGACGGGAAATCTTTCGCCTCGATTCGCGATTGCAAAAATTCGGAGATTTCGACGGATTTCATACTGTAGAAAAAACTTTCCTCGCGTGCGCGTCTATCTTTTCCAAAACTCCCAAAGCCAGCGCCAGCGCGCGCCTGCCGTCCTCGGCGGTAATCGGCGGCGTTTTATCGTTTTCGACCGCGTCTAAAAACGCTTCGATTTCGGCGCGCAGCGGCTCGACATCATTGATTTCCAGACGATTTATCGAGACTCCGAGCAGCGGGTGAACGGCGTTCGGCGCGAGGCTGGTTAAAGAAGCGAACTTCGTCGCGTAATCCAGCACGACGTAGGCGTTTGTCTGATAAAAGCGTGTTTTGCGAATTTTCTCGGTGCCGATGCGCGAAGCCGTGATGTTGGCGACCGCGCCGTTTTCAAATTCGATGCGCGCGTTCGCCGCGTCCACCTTGTCGGAAATCACCGGAATTCCGACGGCGTGAATGCCCGAAACTTTTACGTTCTCGCCGACCAGCCATTGAATCGCGTCGAGGTCGTGAATCATCACGTCCAGCACGACGTCGACGTCGAGCGAGCGGTTCGGAAAGGGCGAGACGCGGTGAATCTCGAAATAAAGCGGGCTGGTCACGTGCGGGCGCAGCGCGACCATCGCCGGGTTGTATCTTTCCAGATGCCCGACCATCAATTTTGCGCCGGTTTTCGCGGCGGTTTTTATCATCCGGTCGGCTTCGGCGAGAGTTCGCGCAATCGGTTTTTCGACCAGCACGTGGACGCCTTTTTCGAGAAAAGCGCAGGCGATTTCGGCGTGCGTCTCGGTCGGCGTGACGATTGAAACCGCATCGACCTTTTCGAGCAGCGCGCGCCAGTCGGTGAAATAATCGCAGTTGTTTTCGGCGGCAATTCGTTTCGCCGTCTCCTCGCTGGCGTCGCAAACGCCGATGAAATCCGTTGCGGCTTCCGTCGCCGCGGCAAGCGCGGCGTGATTGCGCGCGTGATGCCTGCCGAGACTGCCGACGCCGATGACGGCTGTTTTGAGTTTGGTCATTCGTGCTTTTTATCCTTTATTAATCGCTTATTGTTTCGGGCTGCGGTTGAATGCAGGCATCTAATCAGCGATACTTTATTTTAAGTTCGGCGAACAACAAATGGCAACGGGTAACCACGAACCACGAACAACGGACAAATTGATTTGGATTCTCCTCACAATTGCCGTCATCTTCATATATTTTTTCGGGCTGAGCATTCCGCTGCTCGGTCCGGACGAGGCGCGCTATGCTCAGGTCGCGCGCGAGATGTTCGAGCGCGGCGAATGGATTACGCCGACGCTCGGCGGCTTTCATTGGTTTGAAAAACCCGCGCTGCTCTACTGGCTTCAAATCGCTTCCTATAAAATTTTCGGCGTCACGGAATTTGCCGCCCGCTTCGGCTCGGCGCTGTTCGGTCTGGGAACGATTTTCTGTCTCTGGATTCTGGGAAAATTTTCAGCCGCGAAAAGTGCGGAGAAAACCGGAGAAAATGCAAAGACCGAAGTCCAAAGACCGGAGACGGATTTTGCAAACTGGCTGGCTTTGATTGCCGCCTCGTCAATCGGTCTGCTGGCTTTTTCGCGCGGCGCGAGCTTCGATATTATCCTGACTTTTCCGATAACGGCTTCGCTCGTCAGCTTTTTTATCTGGGAAACGAGCCGCGCCCCGCGATACAACGGGACGCACGGAAAGAACAATTTCTCAAAAAACTTTGCGCGCCCGGCGACTTTGATTTCGTTTTACTTTTTCATCGGCGTCGCGCTGCTGGCAAAGGGCTTGGTCGGCATCATTTTTCCTCTCGCCACCGTCGCGCTTTATTATCTTTTATCGTTTAAGCTTCCGGGCAGAGCGTTTTTTTTCAGCTTGTTCTGGGGAACGACTCTGTGTCTGCTCGTCGCTTCAGTCTGGTATCTGCCGATGTATCAGGCGCACGGCTGGACGTTTATCGACGAGTTTTTCCTGCAGCATCATTTCCAGCGTTACACTTCAAACAAATACCAGCACCCGCAGCCGTTCTGGTTTTTCTGGTTCGTTCTGCCGCTGATGACGATTCCGTGGCTGCCGTTTTTTCTGGCTTCAATCCGGAATCCGGTTAGAAATATCTTTTATCGAAAAAACGCCGCCGCAGCCGCAGAGGAAAATCAAAAACTCAGCGCTCAGCGCTCAGCGCTCAACACTTTCGCGTTCGCCTGGCTGCTCGTTCCGGTCGTATTTTTCTCGCTTTCCGGCTCGAAGCTCCCCGGTTATGTCCTGCCCGTGCTGCCTGCGGCTTTGATTTTAACGGCGGATTACGTGGCGCGTTTCGTTCGGAAATCGAAGCGGCGCGCAATCGTCTTACAGGTTGCGGCGTTTTTGATGTTCGCCGTCGTTTTCGTGATTTTGCAGTTTTTTATCGACGCTTACCCGCAACGGGAAACGGTCAAAAACTTAATCGTCACGGCAAACTCGCAAGGGTTCGGCGATGCTAAAATTCTGATGCTGCACACTATCTCTCACAACGCCGAATTTTACGGCGCGGGCAGATTAGTCCGCCGCCCGGACGGAAAACAGCGCTATCTTTACGGCGTGGCGGAAGTCAGGGAATTTATCGAGCAAAACGGAAACGAGCCGGTTCTGGTTCTCGTTCCGCTCGAATATCTGAACGATTTGACCGCGAGCGATTTGGTTTCGAGCAAAATTCTGGCGGATAACGGCGAGCTGGCAATTGCGGCGGCAACCGCAAGAGAAACGATGAACGCGGAATGATGAACGCGGAATTACGGGAAGTTTTGAGTTTTAAGATTTGCGTTTTGAGTTATTCGGAAATCATTAATTTAAAATTCATAATTCAAAATTCAGAATTTCCTTTGTTCATCGTTTCGCGTTCATCGTTTCTCTATCCGTCTTTTCTGTGGCTAAATAAATTTATGGAAAAATCCCGAATAGCCGAAAGTTTCAGGCGGCTGAAAAATGAAAACCGCAAAGGCTTTATCCCGTTTATCACGGCGGGCGACCCGGATTTGGAGACGACCAGGGACTTAATCCTGATGCTGGCGCGGGCGGGCGCGACCGTTATCGAACTGGGCGTTCCGTTCAGCGACCCGATGGCGGACGGCGTCGTCATCCAGCGCGCTTCGGAACGCGCCTTAAAGCACGATTTCGGCATCGCGGAAATTCTCGCTTTGGTGCGCGAAGTCCGGGCGGAAACGGGCGAGACGGCGATAATTCTTTTCAGCTATTTCAACCCGCTGCTGCAATACGGCTTGGAAAACCTCTGCCTCGACGCGCGCGAGGCGGGTGTGGACGGCTTTCTGGTGACGGATTTAGCGCCGGAAGAAGCCGGAGAATTTTCCGGTCTTTTGCGCCGCAACAATCTGGATATGATTTTTCTGGTCGCGCCGACTTCCTCGGACGAGCGTTTGAAAATGGTCGCCGACCGCGCGGGCGGTTTTATCTACGCCGTTTCGCGCGCGGGCGTCACCGGCGCGCGGGAGCAGACGAGCCAATCCGCCGAAATTTTAGTCAAACGCGTGCGCCGGTTTTCCGATTTGCCCGTCGCTGTCGGCTTCGGCATCTCGACCGCCGAACAAATCGCCGAAACGTGGACGTATGCGGACGCGGCGGTCGTCGGCTCAGCGATTGTCCGCGAGATTGAAAACGCGGGCGGCGAAAATAATTTAGTGGAAAAAGTCGGCGAGTTCGTGCGAAAATTGCTGCCCGAAAAATAATGAAAGCGGACGCCGAAGTTAGCGGAAAGTTTTTCGGCGAATAATTTATGGCGAAAATCGAAACAGGCGAAACGGTTATTCTGGTAATGCACAGCCCGCGCGAAAAAGTTTTTGGCGTGCTGCACGAAATCAACGCGGCGGGCGCGTATCTGCGCGGAATTGACTTGAACGCTTTTGACGACTGGACGCGCGCCGTCGCGGGCGGCGAGCCGTTTTTCGGAATGAGCGATTATTTTTTCCCGATGTGGCGCGTCGAGCGAATCGCGAGAGACGAGCAGAGCGGCGAAATTCCGTCGATGGCGGAGCAGTTCGAGCGGAAAACCGGCTTGAAGATTTCCGATTTTTGATTGTTTACTTTTTCGGCGCGGAACTTTTCGCTTTAAAATCTTCGCTCTTTTGTCTGAAATATCTCGCTTTTTCGGCGTCGCCCGCCTGCGCATAGGCGTCCGCCAATTGCCCGGCTCGCGCGACGATGTGGTTCAGAACTTCCAGATTTTTCGGGTCTCTGGCGTATGTTTCCTCGCTCAGCTCAAGCGCCTTTTTCAGATACCGGAAAAAATTCTCGCGGTCGCCCGTTTCCCGGTAGGTTCCGGCAAAGCTGTCGAAAATCTCCGCCAAATCGAATTTCGTTTCGCTGTTTTGCGGGTCGCGCCGCAGGTTTTCTTCGAGTATCGCCTGCGCCTTGCCGAGCATTTCGAGCGCTTCGCCGGCGCGCCCGTTTCTGACCAGCGAATCGGACAAATTAATATACGCGAGCGCCAGATAACGGCGGTTCGCGGGTTTTTCCGGCGCGAGCGCGTAGAGCCTCTCGATCGAGGCGAACATTCGTCGCTGGTATTCCAGCGACTGGCGGAAAAATTCCCTGGCTTCGTCCGTTTTATTTTCCTGCCTGGCTTTGTCGCCCAGACGCTGGTAATCCGTCCCGATGCGCTGATTTGTGCGCACGAGCTGGCGCAGCTTTTCGGTATTATCCGGGTCGGCGGCGGCGAGTTTTTCGGCTACCGCCAGAGCTTTCAAATGCTCGCGCAGGCTGTTTTCAAATCCGATTCGCGTGTCGCCGTAGCGAATCAAAAGCTCGACCAATTGCATTCGTCTTTCGTCGTCAGCCGGTTCGAGCTTTTCCAGTTCGTCGTATAAATGCAGGGATTTTTCGACCATCTCAGCCGAATTTCCGCCCGTCCGCATCATCAGAAAAGCGAGGCTGTCGTAAGCCTTTATCAAATCGGCTTTCGCCTTTGCATCCTGAGGCGCGTCTTTCGTGATTTCTTCGAGCAAAGCCACCGATTTCTGATAACTCGCCAGCGCGCCGCCCGTGTCGCCGATATTGGCGGCGTAGATTTTCCCCTGCGCGTCGCCGAGCTTCAGATAGGCGAGCGCAAGCTCTTTTTTCAGCTCGTTGTCGCCGCCGGCGTCCGCCGCCAGCGCGTCCAGATATTGCAGCGCATCTTTGACGAGCATCTCGCGCACGGCAGTCGAGCCTTCCAAATCGGCAATCGCGTCGTGATACTTGAAGACGACCGAGTTTGCCAGCTGGCGAACGTCTGCAAAACGTTTTTCGGCGAGAATCCGCTGCCGCTCGGCGCGATGCGCCTGCCAGATGGCGATTGTGATTCCGGCGCAGAGCGAAAGAAAAACCACGGCAGCCGCGGCGACGCCGATGCGGTTGCGCCTGATGAATTTCGCCGCGCGATACGAAAACGTGTGCGGGCGCGCGAGAATCGGCAAGCCTTCCAGATAACGCCGAATGTCCTCGGAAAACTGCCCGACCGAAACGTACCGCTCCGACGGCTCTTTCCGCAAAGCCTTAAGAATGATGTTGTCCAAATCGCCTTTGAGCAAATGCGGATTGCGGATTGCGGATTGCGGATTTTCCTTTTGATTTTCCTCTCTAACTTGCTTTAACGCCGCGCCGTTGTTTTTCGACCTTCCGTTACGCGCTCCGCGTCCCGCATTCCGCATTAAAACCGCCGACGGTCGCGCGGGCTCGCCGTGCAGAACCGCTTTTTCGAGTTCGATTTGGCTGTTCGAGCTGATTCGGTAAGGCTTCTGCCCGGTCAGCAGCTCGTAGAGAATCACGCCGAGACTGTAAACGTCGCTCGTCGTGCCGATGCGCTTGCCGAGAATCTGTTCGGGCGAGGCGTAGGCGGGCGTCATCATTCCGAACTGCGTCGCCGTGCCGATTTCTTCCGCCGTTTCCGGCGTCAGAACTTTGGCGATGCCGAAATCGAGCAGCTTCGGCGTGCCGTCTTTCGTCACCAGAATATTTTTCGATTTCAAATCGCGGTGAATGACGAGGTTCTGGTGCGCATACTGCACGGCGGAACAGACCTGACGGAAAAGCTGCAAGCGGTCTCTGACGCTGCAATTCCGCGCGCGGCAGTAATCGTCGATAAATTCGCCTTCGACGAATTCCATCGCGTAGAACGGCAAGCCTTCTTCGGTCATTCCGCCGTCTAGAAAGCGCGCGATGTTCGGGTGTTCGAGCGTCGCCAGAATCTTCTGCTCGTGGCGAAAACGGCGCAAGATAGCGTCAGTGTCCATCCCGCGCTTGATGACTTTGAGCGCGACTTTCTGCGTGAAATTGTCGGCTTCGCGGACGGCTTCGTAAACCGCGCCCATCCCGCCGCGCCCGATTTCGCGCAGGATTTTATACGCGCCGATTTTTTCGGGAATCTTCGCGTCCGACGCGCCGCCGCCGCCGGAGAAAAGCTCGAAAGCGTTTTTCTCAAAAACGTCCGCGTCGTCTTCCTCGTCCGCGAAACCCAGCATTTTCTCGACCTCGCGGCGCAGAGTGTCGCTGTCGCCGCAGGCGTTTTCGAGAAAGTCTTCCCTTTCGGCGACGGTCATTTCCGCCGCTCGATTGAAGATTTCCTTGATTTTTTGATAACGCTCAGGATTCACGGATTTATTTTATGAAACCACAGATTGGCACAGATAAACTCAGATGATTTTTGGGATTTATAAAACGATTCTTTTGATTTCGACTCTCGGCTTTCCAAAATTGATTAACAAACAGATTTTTAATTCTGTTGCTTTCAGATAATTCAGACATTGTGCTTTATGAACATCGTCCAAATTCTTAACCGTTTTCAATTCGACTAAAATACAATCTTCAATCAATAAATCAGCTTCGTAAAATCCGACTTCGACTCCATCGTAAAAAACTTTGATTTGTTTTTGCTGCTCAACCTTTAGCGAAAGTTTTCTGATTTCATACGCTAAGGAATTTTCATAAACTTTTCCAGAAAACCACAACCCAACCCGTTCGAGACTTTATAAGCGCACCCGATAATCTTTTCAGTTATCCGGTTGATTTTGTCTTTTGATTTATCCTGCTCAAATAAAGCCTTTATTAATCCGGATTTATGTTCTTCCATCTTTTTCTTATCTCGTGTTTATCCGTGTAAATCCGTGGTTTCATTTTCTTTTCGCTCGGCAGTTAAAGCTGCGTTTTCAGCCAGGCTTTCGCGGTCTTCCACTCGCGTTTGACGGTCGATTCGGAAATGTTTAATACTTCGGCGACTTCTTCGACGGTCAAGCCGCCGAAAAATCTCAGCTCGACAATGCGCGCCGCGCCCGCGTCGAATTCCGCGAGGCGTTTCAGCGCTTCGTCGAGCGAAACCAAATCCAAATCGGCGCTGCCGGTCGAAAAGCTAATCGCGTCGTCGAGCGAGATGCGCGTCACGCCGTCGCCGCGTTTTTTGGCGTTGCGCTGGACGGCGTAATTGACCAGAATCCGGCGCATCATCTCAGCCGCAATCGAGAAAAAATGCGCGCGGTTCTGCCAATCGACCTCGTGCTGTTCCAAAAGCCGCAGGTAGGCTTCGTGAACCAGCGCCGTCGCCTGCAAAGTGTGATTTTCGCGCTCGGCGCGCAGCTGGTTCGCCGCGACGCGCCGCAGCTCGTCGTAAATCAAAGGCAGAAGCGTATCGAGCGATTCCTTGTCGCCGCTTTGCGCTTTATTCAGGAGCTGAGTCACGTCGGTTTTCACGGTCATTCAAAAAGTTTAGAGTCTTGAGTTTAACAAAGGTTGTCCCGTCAGACATTCTACTAGAAAAATTTTAAAAACATAATTATTCGCCGCAGCTCTGAGCCTTTTTCACGAAAATTTGTGCGATTTAAACCGGAGAAGGAATTAAAGTTTTTTGTCCGACAGGAGAAAACAAGGTGAAAAGAAAATCTTTGCTCGTTTTATTATTTTCAATCGCAATTTTCGGATTTGCATTCGCCGACGCGGCGCAGGCGCAGCCCGCGTATCAGAAAATCGCCGACGAGACCATCGCTTACGTCAAAGCCGGAACTTTCGGCAAACCGAGCGTTATCAAAAAAACCGGCAAGGTCGCGCTGGCGCACGTCCGCATACATTTCAAGTTTATCACGACGCAGGCGGTCGAAACGCGAACCAATTCCGCCAAAGCCACCGTTTATCTGGACGGCGCGATGACCGACGCCGATTTGCAGGCTCTGACCGACGAATTTCACCAGATGCTGCGGCAGAAGCTCGCCGCCATCGGCATCGAATCAATCGACTGGCAGGCGATTCAGGCGACCGAATATTACAAAAACCGCGAAGCCGCGACCGAAGAAAAAAAGCGCACGAACGGCGACGCCCAGAACGGTCAGGCGTGGCTTTCCTACACGGCTTTCGACGGTCCGGTTTTCTATCGCTACAACCCGGTCACGAACGCGCCGGACGAGCTTTTCGCTTACGGCAAGATGAAGAAAATTATGAAGATGAGCGAAGATCTGGCGGCGGAAATTATGATGCTCGACGCGGTCGTGGATTTTTCTTCGATAAATCTGCAAACGAACGTCGGGACGATTTGGAAGGACGACGGCGCATACACCAATTATCAAGCCGAACAGAAAATCACGGCGATTTTAAGCGTGCCCGGCTCGCTCTCGTATTTCTTCAATTCCAAGGGCGGATTCGACACCTACAACAGCAAGCTGCCGGTCGCCGTCCGGCAAAATTTCGCTAGCCGCCTGTATGAAGACCAGAATAAAGCCGCGCTGAAAACGCGCACGTTTTTCGGCGATACACGCTTTACGTTTACGCCCGTCGTGGTTGACGCCGACCGCCAGCTTTATCTCGCCGCCGCGCGCCGCGTGCTGGCGCAATACGCCGATTTGTATGTCGAAAAAATGCGCCAGCTGCGCGCCGGAGAAAAGCCGGGCGACGCGAAAACAATCGCGCAGAATAAGCCCGTCGATAATACCAGCCTGCAACAGGTAAAAACCGAGGCGCGGAAAAACAACGACACGACGCCCGTCACGACCGGCGAAATCACGGCGGCGCTGGAACAGGCAATCAAAGAGCAAAAATTTCAACTCGCGGCTGATTACTACGGCGAGCTGATAAAGCTCAACCCGGACGAGCCGGAGCACTATGTCAATCGCGGCGTGCTGTATCTGAACGAGCTGAAAAACTTCAAAGCGGCGGCAGCCGATTTTACAAAGGCAATCGAGATGAAAATGAACAATCCGATTATCCTTTACAATCGCGGCACGGCTTACTTGCATCTGAATGACTGGAAAAAATCCATTAAGGATTTCGACGCCTTTCTGGCGGCTCAGCCCGAACACGTCGCCGGTTATCTGAATCGCGGGCTGGCTCTGCTGAACGTCAGGAAAACGGACGAAGCAATCGCCGATTTCAATCGCGGCTTGCAGCTTAATCCGCGCCTGCCGAACCTTTATCGCGCGCGTGCTCTGGCTTATAAAATAAAAGGCGAAAACGGGCTGGCGCAAGCGGACGAGCTGCGCGCCGCGCAGCTTGAAGGCGGGCGTTGATAAATCAAAGCTATGAAAAATAAATTCGCATTCGTTTTGCTTCTCGTCTCAATCGCTTTTTGCGGCGGCGTTTTGACCGCCGCCGCGCAGACGAAAACCAAATTCAGCTACGCGGCGCAGAAAAAATTCATCCCGGCGGAACTCGGACAGGTTTATCTCGGGATGCCTTTTAAGAGCTTCGCAGGCAAATTCGATTTCCGCGCGTCCGAAGCCGACGACCAGTTTAGCTGGCTCCAGGTCAGGACGCCGTTTAAAAAAGGAAACGTCGAGGAAGTTATTTTCAGGATTCACGGCTTGAGCCAGGAAGAACAATCCGCCGTCGTGCGCCTCGACAAAATCAAAGTCAAGGTTGAAGATTCAGACATCGAATACGACCGCGAAATCAAGCGCCTCGACGCCGCCAAAATTCCCGCCGGAAAAGGCGTCGTCTATGAAATCAATGTCCGCTACCGGAAAGGCTTCGATTTAAAAAGCCTGGCGATAAAAATGTTCGGCGCGACCAAAGACGTTTATAAAAAAGGCGACGATTATCACATCTACGATATGCAGTGGTTTAAAAAGACCGCCGACGGGCTGATCTGGCTCGTTCGCTACCACGAGGAAGCCAACATTTTGCAGCTCTCAGGCAGAATCAAAGGTACGGAATGGGACCCGAACGCTTGATTTAACGGAAAACGGAAAACGGAAAATGGAAAATTCGGAAGTCGGAAGCCGGAAGATGATAGACAGTGGAATCTATCTTCTGACTTCTGACTTCATTTTCCATTTTCCGTTTTCCATTTATCCCGCTTGCAGAAGTTCGCGTTTTACACTACCTTAGAAAATCTTGGACGGTAAAAAATTTTCCTTTTGAAGAAGAATTTTTTGTTTCATACGTGAAACAAGATTTCACAAACGCCTTCTTTTGTGTTAATCTATAACAGTCTTACAGTAGAAAGCTGGACGAACGAATAGATAACACAATAGTAAGGAGAAAGAAAACATTGGCTAAAGAGGCAGTGGCAATGAGCATGGACAAAAGCAAGGCTGTCGAAGCAGCTCTGGCAAATATTGAAAAGAAATTCGGCAAAGGCTCGATTATGCGCCTTGGCGAGCGCCCGCACGAAGAAGTCGGTTCAATCTCGACGAATTGTTTGAGTCTGGATGCGGCAATCGGCGTCGGCGGAATGCCGCGCGGTCGCATCATTGAAATTTACGGACCGGAAAGCTCCGGTAAAACGACGCTCGCGCTTCAGGTTGTCGCGTCGGCGCAAAGCTTGGGCGGAATCGCCGCCTACATCGACGCGGAACACGCAATGGACCCGGAATATGCGACGAAGCTCGGCGTCGATATTGACGATTTGTTGATTTCGCAGCCGGATTCGGGCGAGCAGGCGCTGGAAATCGCGGAAACTCTCGTTCGCTCGAACAGCGTCGACGTCATCGTCATCGACTCGGTCGCGGCTCTCGTTCCGCGCGCGGAACTGGATGGCGAAATGGGCGATTCGCTGCCCGGCTTGCAGGCGCGCCTGATGTCGCAGGCTTTAAGAAAGCTGACGGCGATTGTCGCGCAGTCGAACACGTGTTTCATCTTTATCAACCAATTGCGCGAAAAAATCGGCGTTATGTTCGGCTCGCCCGAAACGACGACCGGCGGTAAGGCTCTGAAGTTTTACGCTTCGGTGCGTCTCGACATTCGCCGCATCGGCGCGATTAAGGAAGGCGACAAGCACGTCGGCAACCGCACAAAAGTAAAACTGGTGAAAAACAAGGTCGCGCCGCCGTTCCGCGAATGCGAATTCGACATTATGTACGGCGAAGGCATCTCGAAAGAAGGCGATATGCTGGATTTGGCGGTGGCAAACAACATCGTCGAAAAAAGCGGCGCGTGGTTTTCCTATTCGGGCGAGCGCCTCGGGCAGGGACGCGAAAACGTCAAAAATTCGCTCAGGGAAAACACCGATTTGCGCGACCGCATCGAACACGACGTCAAAGTCGCGCTCGGCTTGATTCAGAAAGAAGCTGAATAGCTTAAGTCAGAACCGCCTGCGATAGCGGGCGGGTAATACAATCAACCTTAGTTCAAAAACTGAAAAAGCGAGAGAGTTTTTTATATAAAAAACTCTCTCGCTTTTTCTTTTAAATTGAAAACTCGTTTACGGTTTTCTGCTTGTTCGCGGCTTATCCACCGAATCGACCGGAACATTCGCCTCTTTGTTCGGCGCGTCCGATTTCGGAGAATTCGGGTTTTCCATCGGCGGAACGTTTTGTTTCTGCATATTCTTCGGGTCGGGAATGCCGGGCGTCGGCGTGCCGCCGGGCTTCAGCGGCTGGTTCGCCTTTTTCGGGTCGATTCCCGGTATCGGCGTCGCGCCTTTCGGCAGCGAGTTCATATTAACGACCGTCACATTAGCCGGGATGCCGGGCGTATTGCCCGAAACCGGCAGCGGGCTGGTCGAGATTCCTTCGGGCAATTGCTGCGGGTTAACGACGACGGCGTTGGCGTTCCCGGCATTGGCATTTCCGCCCTGCTCACTCGCCGAGTTGCAGGCGGAAAGGTTAAATCCCAGAACCGAACAAAATAAAACGAATAAAAATTTCTTCAACATCAAAAAAAACCTCGTAAACTTAAAAATAAAAATAGCTGTGCCGGCTTGAATGTAGCGTCTCCGGGGGACGGCGACGGCGTTCAAACCGGCACGGGCAGGTATCAAACGGACTTCGGAAGGTATATTTGCAGTAGCTGAAACACAGGTAACAACTACTAACCTGTGATTATATTCCGATTGGTCAAATTGTCAATACTGAATTTAATAATAAGCCCTGTTCCGGCTCGATTCAACCGATTTTCGATACTGATTTGACAACTGCAAAAGGCTTCTTTACACTAATTTACTTGCTCCGGTAAATTATTTATAGAGCAAAATGGCTTGGTAGCTCAGTTGGTAGAGCAGCGGACTGAAAATCCGCGTGTCGGCAGTTCGATTCTGTCCCAAGCCACTTTATTTTCAATAGTTTAGGCGACCCGAAAGAGTCGCCTTTTCTGTTTGGTGTGTCGTTGGTGTGTCAAAATCCTCAAGTGCCTGTTTTTCCGAAAATCATATCTTCCAAGTGTTCGCTCGCCTGTTCCTGCAAATGCGGCAACACAGCGGTGTAAGTATCTAACGTTTGCGTCACGGTGCTGTGTCCAAGACGCTCAGAGACGATTTTAGGATTGACGTTTGCTTGAAGCAACAGCGTCGCCATTGTGTGCCGCAAATCATAAAGTCTTACAGACTTGGTTATTTCGGCATTATCTTTGATGCGCTTAAAAACTCGCGTCACTCTCGACATCGTGAGCGGCGTCCCGACCTGACTTGGAAAAATGAGGTTAATGTCAGTCCAAGCCGTGCCGAGTTTCAAACGCTCCTCGTGCTGGCGGATTCGATGCCGTTTGAGTTCTTGCGTTAAGGACAACGGCAAAGGCAATGTGCGATTCGATTTTTTGGTTTTCGGCTCGCAAAATGCCCAACTTCCGCCGCTTCTCTGCCAAACAAGAGCGCGTCGAATGACGACCGCAGATTTCTCTAAATCAACGTCAGTCCATTTTAACCCAAGCGCCTCTTCCGGTCGGCAGCCTGTCCCTAAAAGAAAACTGAATAGCGCGAAAAGCCTTTCGCTTTTTGCTGCGTCCAAGAAAAGCCTGACCTCTTCCTGCGTGAAAATAGTCATTTCACGCGGTATCAATCTCGGCAATTCGCAGCGCGCGGTTTCATTACGAATGACCAAATCCATTTTGAGCGCGTAGTAAGGCGCTGCGTAAGATTGAGTTTGTGTAACGGACGACGCGCGGCGATAGTCCACGCTCCTGCATTTCTTTATATAAGTTCTGCAAGTGAGTAGCTTTTAAATTTTCGAGCTTGATTTTCCCTAAAGGCTCGCGGACATACCTCTGTAATAAATCGTTGTAATCCTGCCAAGTCCGCGAATGAAGTTTCGGCTTAACGACCGACAGCCAAAGGTCAAGAAATTGATTCAGATTTTGGCTCGGCGACGCGATGATTCCTTTAGTGTCCTTTTCCGATAAGAGTGTCGTTCTTTTCTTTTCGGCGTCGGTTATAGTTCCGCGCACCGTCGCCGAGCGCGATTTTAATTTTCCATTACCGTCGCGCGTCTGCACACGCACCAGCCAGACAGAATTTTTTCTGTCGATTTTCTTCTTCTCTATAATTTGTCCTCTCATAGTGTCCTTTCGAGAAGGACGCGCCTCATTGTGGTAAAATGAGCGCGTCCGTTGGTTTCTGTGATTAGTTCCCTTCGGATATAACGGGCTTAGGGAAGTTGGCGCTTTCCTAAGCCTTCGCCATTTATGCGACCTGTCTTTGTCTGGCTAAACCGACGTGCAACGACAGCGCCGCCGCAGCGTGATAGCAAACCAGACCTTTTTCGCCGCCTTTGCAGGTGCAGGCGACGGAGCGCACGCCGCGTTCGTCTTTTCGACAGATAACGGTGTAATAACCGCCTTTACTGCCAGAAACGTGGTAGCGCCCGAAGTGGTCGAACTAGACTCGCGGGCGAATCTTTCGCGCTCGCTGAATCGCTTTTTCTAATTGGTCAATTCCTTTCAAAATAAACATTTGGTTTGTTCCTTTCTTAGAATGAATACTACTCCTTAACTATACCGTTATCAGAATAGTTTGTCAAATCAAATATACCTATTGCGGAATAGTTTTTCCGTGCTATAATTCCTTTATGAAAGGTTATCTAACAACTCAGGAAGCTGCTGATAAACTTGGTGTCTCGGTGCGTCGCGTGGTTGCTCTGATAAATTCCGGCAATCTACCTTCAACACGAATAGGACGTTCCCACGTCATAAAAGAATCAGACCTAAAACTTGTAAAAGACCGAAAACCTGGACGACCGGCTAAATCCCAAACTGACAAATAATCTTCGGAAGCAGCGACTTTGCGAAACCTCCTCAAAACAAACATCAAAATTGCTGTTAAAACATCTCGCAAATAAACCCGCTTTCAACTAGCCTACGTATAATTGCTCCTCCGTATCGCTCATCAGCGCGGTTAAAATGCTCCGTTAATTTTTCAACACTTAGATTTGTAGTAACTACTATTTGGTGACCGTAAGCATAAATCGCATCAGCAAGCTGAAATAGTTGTTCTGCGGTGTATTCCGTCGGTCGCGCTTTATCTACGTCATCGAGAAAAATTGAATATTTTGTATGATTCTGACGTAATTCGTCCGCCGAAATTCTCGGATATTTTTTTTCAGTCCCATCAGATGAAGTTTGAATAAAAGCCTTAAATTCATTTAGCAACTCTGTGAGACTAGCAATCACTGTTCTTCGGTCATTCAATACGGCATCACGATAAAGCGCCCACATCATATAAGTCTTGTCCGTGCCGAATCCACCCGCTAAAAAAAATGAGGCACGCGGGTTTGCTTTCACCACAGAGACAATTTTTGCCTGATTTGGATGTTTTCCAGTATTAGGTTGAAGAGTTTCGAGCGTCGCAGCCTGAAATTTTTCGGGAATGATTGACAACTTTTCTCGACGAATTTTTTCAAGTCTGCAAACACAAGCCTTTGGAATCTCATAGACTCTACCTAAAGATTCTTCGCGTGTATAAACTCGCTCCAAATCTTTACAAATCTCGCAGTTATATGACGGTTGCGGCAGCGCCGATACGTCGAAGGGCGTCGCTAGTTGAGGCTTGACCAGTTCCAGAATTTTGGCTGGCGTCTCCATTTGCGTTAATTTTTTTGCTGTCTCTATCATTTTCTTTCACTCCGTTTTTATTTATGGCGATAAAAAAATCGACTTTTTCTGCGTCTCGAAATATCAAATCAATCGAGTCGTAAATCGTCCCGTTTGATTTAGGGTCTGTGCCGTTATGCCACGGCGAAGCGCGACAACCTGAAATAGCTGCTTTTAAATCCTCGACCGCGTAACCTTCACGGAGGCGGGACAGGATTTTTCCGTTCCGCTTACCGTCCAGAACAGCTCTAGGG